>NZ_NFHI01000001.1:0-130927 GCF_002159255.1 Massilimicrobiota sp. An80 | reverse complement strand
CATAATATTTTACCTCCAAATACGCACTTACATTATATCATATTTTCATGACATGATGATAAAAAAAGGTCGTGGAGCCTCAAAGTTTGCGTACTTGGAAAGAAGTCATCCACGACAATAGATATAATACCATATACTCTTTTATTTGAAAACTAAAAGCTGTTGACTTTTTTTACTTTGTCAACAGCCTGAAAGGTATGATAATCAATCATACCTTTTATAAGAAAATTATTCAATTCCCATTTTTTCTTTAACAGCAGCTTGTGCAGCAGCTAAACGTGCTAATGGTACGCGGAATGGAGAACATGAAACATATGTTAATCCTAATTTATGGCAGAATTCAACAGTGCTTGCTTCTCCACCATGTTCACCACAGATTCCAAGTTTGATATCAGGACGAGTTTTCTTACCTTTTTCAATAGCAATTCTCATTAATTCTCCGACACCTTCTTGGTCTACTTTAGCAAATGGATCTGATTCAAAGATTTGTTTACCATAGTAATCACCTAAGAATTTAGCAGCATCATCACGGCTGAATCCATAAGTCATCTGAGTTAAGTCATTTGTTCCAAAGCTAAAGAATTCAGCTTCTTCAGCAATTTTATCAGCAGTTAAAGCAGCTCTTGGGATTTCAATCATAGTACCAACTTTATATGGTAATTCTACACCAGCTTCTTTAATAATCTTATCTGCTGTATCACAAACAACTTTCTTAACATATTTTAATTCATGAACATCTCCAACAAGAGGAATCATGATTTCAGGAACAACATTTTGTCCTTCTCTATTGACTGCGATAGCTGCTTCAATAACAGCTCTTGTTTGCATTTCAGCAATTTCTGGATAAGTCACTGCCAAACGGCATCCTCTATGACCCATCATTGGGTTGAATTCTTTTAATGATTCAACACGTGCTTTTAAAGCATCAAAAGTCATACCTAAGCTTTCAGCAAGTGGACGAATTTCTTCATCAGTATGAGGTAAGAATTCATGTAAAGGTGGATCCAAGAAACGAATAGTTACTGGATAAATTTCCATAGCTTTAAACAATTCTTTAAAGTCACTTCTTTGATAAGGTAAGATTTTTTCAAGTGCTTCTCTTCTTGCTTCTTCAGTTTCAGCAGTAATCATACGTCTGAAGTTGAAAATTCTTTCTTCTTCAAAGAACATATGTTCTGTTCTACAAAGACCAATACCTTCTGCACCAAATTTACGTGCCTGTAAAGCATCTCTAGGTGTATCAGCATTTGTACGAACTTGTAATTTACGTACTTCATCTGCCCATTCCATGAATGTTTCGAAATCACCACTAATTTCTGGTTCAACAGTTTTAATTTGTTCACCATAAACATTACCAGTGCTTCCGTCTAATGACATATAATCACCTTCATGATATTGTTTACCATCAGGTGTAGTTAAAATTCTATTTTCTTCGTCAATCTTTAATGAACCACATCCACAAACGCAGCAAGTTCCCATACCTCTGGCAACAACTGCAGCATGTGATGTCATACCACCACGAATTGTCAAGATACCATGAGCAATATTCATACCTTCAATATCTTCAGGTGAAGTTTCAAGACGAACTAATAAGATATCTTGAACACCATTCTTTGATGCTTCAATAACATCTTCAGCAGTAAAATAGATACGACCAGTAGCGGCACCTGGAGAAGCAGCTAAACCAGTAGCTACAACTTGTGCACAACGTAATGATACATCATCAAAGTTTGGATGTAATAATTGATCTAATTGTTTAGGTTCAACTTTTAATAAAGCTTCTTCCTTAGTAATCATACCTTCATTAACAAGATCAACAGCAATCTTTAAAGCAGCAGCAGCTGTTCTTTTTCCATTACGTGTTTGAAGCATGAATAATTTACCATCTTCAATTGTAAATTCCATATCTTGCATATCTTTGTAATGATCTTCAAGAATTTTATTGATTTTTACAAATTGATCATAGCAATCTGGCATAACTTCTTTTAATGTATCAATTGTTTGAGGTGTACGAATACCAGCAACAACGTCTTCACCTTGAGCGTTCATTAAGTATTCACCATATAATTTCTTTTCACCAGTAGCAGGGTTTCTTGTAAAGGCAACACCTGTACCAGAAGTTTCACCACGGTTACCATAAACCATTTCTTGAACGTTTACAGCTGTTCCCCAGCTTCCTGGGATATCATTTAAACGTCTATAAGTAATTGCACGATCATTATTCCATGATCTAAACACGGCTTTAATAGCTTCCATCATTTGTACTTTAGGATCTTGAGGGAAATCTACACCAGCATGTTTTTTATATTCTTCTTTATAGATTTCTACAACTTCTTTTAAATCATCAGCTGTTAAATCTGTATCAAATTCAACACCTTTTTCTTCCTTAACTTTATCAAACATATGTTCAAATGAACTTTTTGGGAATCCCATAACAACATCAGCGAACATTTGAATAAAACGACGATAGCTATCATAAACAAAACGAGGATTATGAGTCGCTTCAGTAAATCCTTTAGCCACTTCATCGTTCATTCCTAAATTTAAAACTGTATCCATCATACCAGGCATAGAAGCTCTTGCCCCAGAACGTACAGAAACAAGTAATGGATTATGTGCATCCCCCATTGTTTTTCCTGTAATTTTTTCTAATTCAGCAAGTTTTTCATAAACTTGGTCTTCGATTTCTTTAACAATCACTTTCCCGTCTTCATAATATCTAGTGCAGGCTTCAGTTGTGACAGTAAATCCTTGAGGTACAGGCAAACCAATATTTGTCATTTCAGCTAAGTTAGCCCCTTTACCACCAAGTAAGTTACGCATGTCTTTATTTCCTTCACTAAATAAGTAGACATATTTTTTCATATAACTTCCTCCTTTGTTACTACTTTTCATATTATACACTATGTGAGTGCTTACATTCAATAAAAAAATGACGGAATTTAAAAAAAGTGAATGAATCTTTTTTCAAAATTCATTCACTCTCTTTTAAATTTATTTGAGCCATTCGTTGTTTTTATTCATCCTGTGCTAATTCTATACGAACACGTCTTCCTTTAATTTTTTGATTATAACAATAGTCAAGAACCTTTTGAGCAGCCCCTGGACTTAGATTAACAAAAGTAAACTTTCTTTTGATTGTGATATCTCCAATTTCTCTTTTTGGAATATCTGCATAGCGTACAAAAAAATCAATAATATCTTTGACATTAACTTTATCCATTGAACCTACTGTCATAAAAATACGCTGTTCTTCTTTATTCATCTCATTAAGACTTTGATAATCATATCCAACTCTTTGAGAATAACACATAGCAAGTAATGCTGCAATCACATCGTTTTTCATATGCTGTGGAATATCTTTTACAATCTTTTGAAAAGGTTTCATATTTCCTTTAAGCATGATTTCCTGTACATCAAACAATAATTCTTTAACTTTTTGATCAAAGATATCTTCAATAGCCGGAATATCTAATTTTTCAATATGACTATGTGTATGTTTTTCAATAGCTTTTAAGAAATTTCTCTCACGTGATGTCACAATAGAATAGGCTTCACCTTTTTTATTGGCACGACCAGTTCTTCCAATACGATGAATATACAATTCTTCATCTTGAGGCAATTCATAATTAATCACATGTGAAATATTGTCCACATCAATTCCTCTTGCTGCAACATCTGTCGCAACCAGATATTGAATTTGTCCAGTTTTAAATCTTCTTAACGTATTCATTCTTTGGTTTTGTGATAAATCTCCATGCATAGCTTCAACATTATAATGCTTTTGTTGCATAGCTGCGACAACTTCATCAACAGAACGCTTTGTTTTACAGAATATAATCGCATTATCCATTTCTCGAGAATCTAAAATACGGCATAGAACTTCAAAACGACGATTCACTTTCGTTTCAAAATAATATTGAGAAACCGTAGAAGCTGTCATTGTTTTGGCTTTGATTTGAATATGCTGATAATCTTCATGCATATAAAAACTTGCTATTTTCTTGATATCACTTGGCATTGTAGCTGAGAATAAAACTGTATGTCTGTCTTCAGGAACGGTTTGTAAAATCGTTTCAATATCATCAATAAATCCCATATTCAACATTTCATCTGCTTCATCAAGAACCAGCCATTCAACACAATCTAATTTTAATGCTTTACGACGCATTAAATCTAAAACGCGTCCAGGTGTTCCAACAACAATATCTGCACCTTTTTTTAAAGAACGAATCTGTTTTTCTATTTCACTTCCACCAAAAACACTGACAATAGATAAACTCGTATACTTACCAATACGTCGAAGTTCTTCATCAATCTGTAATGCAAGCTCACGGGTTGGTGATAATACTAAAGCTTTTACTCCATCATCCTTTTTGTTAATGCAAGATAATAAAACACTTCCAAAAGCCAAAGTCTTTCCAGTTCCAGTCTGAGCCTGTCCAATAATATCCTTTCCTTCCAATAATACAGGAATAGCTTTTTCCTGAATAGGAGAAGGAATCACATACCCCATCATTTCAATACCTTGTAAAACCAGTTTTGATAAACCTAAATCATAAAAAGTGACTTGTTGCATATATAACCTCTCTTTCATCTACATTCGCCTTGTATCCGACAAAATCAAGGCAAACGTCATACAAATCATTCAAAATAAAAGTCAGGAAAAGATTTTTCCCGACTTACTTTTTTCTTTTCTATGCGATAATATCATACTCTCTACAAAAACACAACTCTTTATTTATTTTTTTGATGTTCTAAAATATAAGGCCTTACCTGTGCTAAAAAATAAAGTGATCCTGTTACAAAAACAACACCTTCATGTAAAAATGCCTGATCAATGGCTTTATGCCAATCTTTTTCAATTTTAACAGGAAAGTTTTCTGCCAATTTTTCAACGGTTTGTGCTCGATAAAAATCAAATTCACAAACAGTAATATCATCTGTTAGTTTTAACAACATTTCCATCATAGCGTGCGTATCTTTATCTTTTAAAGCACTAAAAATAATTTTTATATGCGAATATTTTTTAGCTGACTGATAAAAAGCTTCTATACCTTCCTTATTATGAGCTCCATCAATAATAATAAGCGGATGCTGACATACAGTTTCAAAACGCCCTGCCCAGGTTGCTTCTAATAAGCCATTTAAGAGCTGTTCATCAGTATAGGTTAAATATTCATACTCTTTTAAATATTCCAATATTTCTATGGCTAACGCACTATTTTGGCATTGATAAATGGCCGATGTATTTAATCTTACATGATAATGACGATAATCATAGGTTAAATAATGACCATGATCTTGAATATTTTCTATATGTCTTGTTTGTATAAGTGGGCTATGCAATTTGTCACATATATTCTGAAAAACATTTAAACACTCACTCTTCTTTTCACCTGTTACATAGGGAATCCCTTCTTTAACAATACCAGCTTTTGTACGTGCAATCTGTTCATATGTATTTCCTAAATATTCAACATGGTCTAAACCGATATTGGTATTGGCACAAATCATTGGATAGATAATATTTGTTGCATCCAGGTCACCACCCAATCCAACTTCAAAAACTGCAAAATCAACACGATGTTTAATAAAAAACATAATCGCAATAAAAACTTCTATTTCAAACATAGAAAGTTCATATTCCAAACATAAATCCATATAACGATTTGCATAGGTAATAATTTCATCTTCTTGAATGTGCTGATTATTAATACGCATAATTTCTAAACGTGTTACTAAAACAGGTGATGTAAAAGTTGCCACTTTATAACCTGCATTTTGTAATACAGAACGTATATAATTCGTTGTTGACCCTTTTCCATTTGTTCCACCAATATGAATAGATTTCAATAAAATTTGAGGATTCCCCATATCTTTCATAAAACATTTGAAATTATCCAGGGCATAAACACGTTGCTTTTGACTGGCAATAAAATCATGAACTTGCTGATAATGAGTAAAACGTTTTTGAATTTGATGGCGATAAACAAGTTTTTGTTCTGTTAATTGATCTTCGAGAATTTCAAAGCCCAATTGTTTATATAAAGGCTCTAATGTTTGAGAAACAGTCACATATAAATCATCACAAGATAATTGTATAGCTTTACGTATCAAATCACTGGCAATGCCTTGATGACGATAACTTTCTAAAACGCATAAATATTTGATGTGTTGAAATTCATAAATCCCAATAACCCCTACCAGTTTCTTTTCAAAAGCTCCAATAAAAAATAGCTTCTTTTGGCGAGAAAGAGTGAGTATTTCTAATAAGGATTGCTGGTCATTATAAAAAAGTTGCGCTGCTTCTTTGATTTCATGTCCTCTTAAAATTCTTAATTCCACAATGTTCTCCTTTACAAACAAAAAACAGCTTAAGCTGTTTTTTAAATTTTTTCAAAACGATCTACGTCTACTACAAAGACAGTTGCTCCACCAACTAAGACATCCACCATGATAGGTGTAAAAAATTCTCCCATTTCAGTAGGTGGAACCGTAGGTTCCTTTTCTACACGCTTTCTAGCATGAGCTTTTATAATCTCAAGTGCTGGATCTACTTTATCATCATTTGTTCCGATAAAGAAAGTTGTATTTCCTTTCTTTAAAAAACCACCAGATGTTGCTAACTTCGTAACAAAGAAACCACCTTCAGTCAATGCTGTCTGAACAGCATTACTATCATCATTATTTACAATTGCAATTATGAGTTTCATAGTCTGACTCCTTTCTTTCTTTTATCTTATCACGTTTTTAAGATAAGTACAATTTTTTTAATAGTCTTCTATCATTTCCCCATGTTGTCGTGGTAAAAAACGTTCTTCATAAAAACGCAAAGCATAGCTATCTGTCATTCCTGATAAATAATCACTGACAATCAACTCACCAGGAGATTGCCGATAAGTTTCTGTCATTTTTGAAACATGAGCACATATACCCTTTTGAGGATAATGACGGTATATGAAATCATCATATAAAATATCATATAATTCTTTCACCATTCGTGTTAATTTTTCGTTTTCTTTCAATATTGTAGGATGATGATGAATATGTGTTGAAATAAATGTAAAGAGAATTTCTAAGGCATGAAAGACTTCTTTTGAAAATTCTAAATACGGTTTATGATAACTATGAATAACCAAATCACCAATCAAACGATTAATAATGGCTTTATTATCTTTACCTAATACTTGAACCACTTCTAATGGTAAATCATCTATAGAAATAATACCTACCTTAATTGCATCTTCAATGTCTTTACCAACATATGAAATAACATCAGAAATACGAACAACACATCCTTCTAATGTCATTGGCAAAATCTTAAAAGAATAATCTTTCTCATGCCAACATTTTTCGTATTCTTCCCAAAACTGTTCAATTGTTTTATGACTATCTGGTTTATATATAGGTGAAAGAATCTCACCATTATGGCATAAGATTCCATCTAAGACCTGTAAAGATACATTATATCCGATTCCATTTCTTTCTATAAACAGTAAATTTCTAACACTATTCGCATTATGCGTAAAATAACCAAACCCTCTTTCTTCTAAACAATCATTAATAGCTTTTTCACCTACATGTCCATATGGCGCATGACCTAAATCATGTCCTAATGCAATAGCTTCAATTAAATCTAAATTCAGATTTAAACCTCTACCAATCTGTCTTGCTATACGTGATACCCACTGGACATGTAAAGAACGCTTAGTAATGTGAACATTACTAAAAAAGGATAATGCCTGTGTCTTGTCGACATAACGGCTATAACTTTTGGAATATAAAACACGATCAATATCTTCTTCAAAAGGCCAGCGAATATCAAATTCTTTGGCTTTCTTTTTTGTATTCTTCACTTTAATACAATCACTATTACATGTTGCATAAGGAGACAATCTTTCATCTGCTAATTTTGTTTCTCTTAAAGAATCATGAATAATTTGATCTTGAGCTTTCATGAAATCACATCCTTTTTCTTTTTTTATTTTTTATAGTATAATACTTATGGTGATTTGATGCAAAATAATATACAAAATAATTTAATTTCATGGTATAACCACAACCATCGCCAATTTCCATGGCGAGAAACCACGAATCCTTACTATATATGGATTAGTGAAATTATGTTACAACAAACAACAACCGAAGCAGTCATTCCCTATTATAAACGTTTTATTCAAACATTTGCTACTATTGATAAATTGGCTAGTGCTTCTTTAGAAGAAGTTTATAAATTATGGGAAGGTCTTGGTTATTATCGTCGAGCTAAACATATTCATGAAACTGCACAACTGATTTGCGAAAAATATGATGGACAGTTTCCTGACACCTATGAAGATATCTTAAAACTCAAAGGGATTGGTCCTTATACTGCTGGAGCTATTTGTTCTATTGCTTATGGATTGTCTACTCCTGCCATTGACGGCAATGTGTTAAGAATTATCTCACGATTATATGCCTTAACTGAAAATATTGCTTTACCAAAAGCTCAAAAGAATATTTTTCATATTGTGAACGATTTATTGATTGGTTATGATGCTTCTGCCTTTAATCAAGGTTTAATGGATCTTGGTGCCACCATTTGTCGTCCTTTAAATCCACAATGTGAAATTTGTCCTATTGCCCCCTTTTGTAAAGCCAAACAATCTGGACAACAGAAAGTATTACCTATTTCTATAAAAAATATCAAACATAAAGAAATCAATTACATAACTGGCATTATTACTTATCAAGATCAATATGTCATGATTCAAAATCCTGCCGGATTATTAGAAAATTTATATGGTTTTATTCAATACGAGTTGGAAAGCCCCTATCGCTTTATTGAAGAATTTGAAAAACAGTATCATATATCATTATCTCTTGTTTCTTATCATGGTCAGGTTAAACATGTTTTTACGCATCGTACATGGCATATGCATATCTATCATTTTACAATTTCCAAACCATTGTCATCATTATATAGTTTAAATGATATTTCACAGCTTCCTGTTTCAACGGCACATTTAAAAGTTTTAAAGCATTATTTAAAAACAATCGAATAAGCAATAAAAAGTGGTACGATGTGTGAACCACTTTTTATTATAGGATAACTGCTGATTTTCATCAGTATTTAATTGATATTTTCACTTTTTTCATCTTCTTCATAACGTTCTATAATTCTCTGCACAACAGGATGTCTAACAACATCTAAGGCTGTCAAATAGACAAAACGAATACCTTTGACATCTTTTAAAATATGCAAAGCTTTTTTCAATCCACTACCTACACCTTTTGGTAAGTCTATTTGCGTAATATCACCTGTAATGATCATCTTAGAACGGAAACCAAGTCTAGTTAAAAACATTTTCATCTGTGCATCAGTCGTATTTTGTGCTTCATCCAAAATCACATAGGCATCTTCCAAAGTACGTCCACGCATATAAGCAAGTGGTGCAATCTCAATAATGCCTTTTTCAATAAAGCGTTCTGTCTTTTCACGACCTAACATATCATATAAAGCATCGTAAAGAGGTCTTAAATATGGATCCACCTTTTCTTTTAAATCCCCTGGTAAAAATCCCAGACTCTCACCCGCCTCCACTGCCGGTCTTGTCAGAACAATTTTTTGAACTTCGTTATTCTTTAATGCCTGAACAGCAAAAACAACTGCCATATATGTTTTTCCTGTCCCTGCTGGACCAATCGCAAAAACAACATCATTACGCTTTAAAGCATTATAATATTCTTTCTGACCTAAAGTTTTTGGATAAATCAATTTTCCATTTGTTGTCCTTGCTATTTTTGTCTGATAAAGTTCATCAATCATATTCAACTGATGATTTTTAGCTAAATTCAAAGAATAGATAATATCACGTTGACTGATTGTTTTTCCTTGCTTAACTAAAGTCAGTAAAGTACGAATCATATCTTCAACTTCCTGATTTTTGATTTCTGTATCATTTAAAACAATCTCATCACCACGAACAATCATTTCACATTGCATAGCTTCTTCTAATAAATGTATATTTTCTTCCTGCTGTCCTAAAAGTCTTGATATTTCATCCATTGTGCATGTTTCTAGCTTTAAGATTTTCTTCATTGTCTTCTCCTTTGACTGCAATATCTTCAATAAGAGTATAATGCATCTTTAACGTTATTTTACTACGTGTACTTGTCATTTGTAAAACATTTTCTTTATCAATAACAGCTTCTGTTGGTATCTGAGCACGAATATTTAATAAAAGCTGATAAAAGGCTTCCCCGTGATCTTGTTTTTTATTAGGCAGACTCGCTTCATACTGATGAAAAGTATAAGCATAAACATGCCCTTCTACCGGAATAATCTTTGTTTTATTTTGGGTTGAAATGATTGTGTTTTCAACAAGCAAATCACCTTTTTTAACGTAATCATTTTTCTTGACAAGAATATGACCACTTTTAACATCTAACGATTGAATCATGCCATCTTCTTTGGCATATAAATTACGATAATCATCTTTTTTGACTGTTTCTTGTCGACGTTTCGTATATTCAATATGAAAAACACTGCCTGTCTGATAGATATTCATATATTCAATTTTCTCTTTATATATATCTTTAAATTGCAGCAATAAATCATTTAATTTCTCATAGCTTTGAAGCGGCTTTAACAAATCTATATTTTCTTTTTGTAAAGTTTTCATCATGCTCTTATTGACCTCAGGTAATGTTCCTTCAATTTGAATATCAAAAATAAGATAAGATGAAACAAAAATACTGATGAAGAAAAAAAGCACTCCAATAAAATTTAAATGCTGTCGTGATAAGAAAAAGATATATTTCAATAAGCCAATGGTCTCAATATACTGATATGGATAATCCCATCTTTTTAAAATATATCTTTGATAAACAGGAAGATAAAATAGAAATTGAGAGTCCTTTTTTTGTAAATGTATTAATTTTAATTTTCTATCTCTAGCATAAATCAATAATGAATAAATTAATGACTCATTTACACTATATTTATCATACCCTATTTTCATCATATTCAATCACTTTCACATGACCATGAAGTCGAATTTCCTTTTGATCATAATATTCAATCTGTAGATTTTCTCCTCTAATAATCAAATTGTAATCGGGCATCTGAATTTTAAAAAAATGTGTATCCATCATCAGAACTTCATGATAATCATAAATACAAATACGTTCCTTATCAATCATCAGCATGATACCACCTCAGTGGAATATATGATACAAAACAAAAAAGAAGAACCAAAAGTTCTTCTTATCTTTGTTTACCTTTATTTTTTCTAGCAGCTTCTGATTTCATTTTACGTTTTAAACCAGGCTTAACATAAAATTCTCTTTTACGAGCTTCTGCAAGGGTACCTGTTCTAGAAACTTGTCTTTTGAAACGACGTAATGCATCATCTAATGATTCATTTTCTCTTACTACAGTTTTTGCCATATTGAACTTCCCCCCTTTACTAATACCAAATACATGCGTTATTATACATTGATAATAACAGAAAATCAAGTTTTTTTATATAATTCCCACTTGATATTTTCATTTTTTTCATTTATTACTGTTTCATCAACGAAACTCCTGATGAAGTTCCAATACGTGTTGCTCCAGCATCAATCATATCTTGCATATCCTGATAAGTTTTCACTCCACCACTTGCTTTGACTTCGCATTGTTCACCAACTGTCTGTTTCATCAATGCAACATCATGAACAGTGGCTCCTCCAGTTGAGAAACCTGTTGATGTTTTGACAAAAGTTGCCTTTGCTTTCATAGCCTGTTGACAAGCTAAAACTTTTTCTTCATCAGTTAATAAACAAGTTTCAATAATCACTTTTACACAACGTCCCTGGCTGGCATCAACAACAGCCTGAATATCTTTATATACAGTTTCAATATCACCAGCTTTTAACGCCCCAATATTAATAACCATATCAATTTCATCACTACCATTTTCAATAGCATTTTTTGCTTCAAATGCTTTCACTTCTGAAGTATTAGCTCCTAGTGGAAATCCAATAACTGTACAGATTTTCACATCGCAATCTGCTAAGTATTTTGCACAATAAGATACCCATACTGGATTAACACATACTGAAGCAAAATCATATTGCTTTGCTTCATCACACAAATGCGTAATTTCATCTTTTGTTGCATTCGCTTTTAATAATGTGTGATCAATAAATTTGTTCCATTTCTTTTCCATCATCTTCTTCTCCTTTAAAGATTTTATGAATTGCCTCTAAAGCAACATATTTATCTCCAGGATAAGGATCATTTCCAATTGCAGAAGCCATAAATTGTTCATGTCCTTTCCCTAGAATCAAAATAATATCATCACGATTTGCAATTTCAATTGCCTGTTCAATAGCAATGCGACGATCTTCAATAATAACACTTACAGGTTTTTCAATATATTTTTGAATATCTAAGCAGATATCCTGAATATCTTCATCTCGATTATCTTCAGCCGTCAAAATAACCTGATCACAGTATTGATTCGCTAATTTCCCTATTTTTTGCCTTTTATTATAATTCTTCTTTCCTGGTGCTCCAAAAACAGCAATAATTCTTCCGTTTTTCTTCACTTGTTGAGCAAACTGAAATACCTTTTCATAACTTTTCGCATGTTGACAATAGTCCACAATAACATGGAAAGGATATGGATGAGTTAATAATTCCATACGTCCATCAACACCTTGAATATGTTCAATCATATCAATAATTTGCATAATTGGCATTTCTAGCGCTAATAAAGATGTTACAACAGCCAGAATATTCGATATATTAAAACGAGCTAAAACAGGAACTGAGACATGATGTAATTCATCATGAACCTGTAAATCAAATTCACTATGATCAATAAATAACTCTATATTTCTAGCCATGACGTCTGCTCTATGTTCAATACCATAAGTCAGAACATGACTTTTGATAGAGTCTTTGACAAGAGTGTAAAAGCGAACTTCATCTGTATTTAAAATAGCATAACCTTTTTCATCTAACAAGGAAAAAAGCTTAGCTTTAGAAGCCATCAGATTTTCCATCGTCCCATGAAAATCCAAATGTTCTTCATAAACATTTGTAAAAACAGCAATATCAAAATGAACACTATCAACTCTTTTCAAAGCCAAACCATGACTTGATACTTCTAATGTTACACCTTTGACATCTTTTTTCACCATATCATTTAAATGTCTTTGTAAAAAAATAGTTTCTGGTGTTGTATATGGGCATTGTTCAATAATACCTGCATATTCAATATTATTTGTCCCAATATATCCCATTTTTAAAAATTGTGATAAAGCATTTTTAATCATCAAGGCAACAATTGTTTTTCCACTTGAACCAGTTATACCAATCACCGTCATTTTATAACTAGGATGATCATAAAATAAATCAGCAACTCTGTTCAATTCATCTAAAACATTATCAACCTTGATATATAAAATATCCTTATGCTTAAATGTTAGAGGTTTAGAGTAAACAATGCATTTCGCCCCTTGAAATATAGCATCTTCAATATATTTATGTCCATCTACACTTAAACCATCAATACAAAAGAAAATAGAATCTCTTCCTACATAGCGTGAATCACTATGAATGGAACGAATCTTAAAATCTTCTTCAACATCAAATAATTCATTAATTTTCTTCACTCACAACACTTCCTATCAATTCTGTATCTTGACATTCCTCAATAAAAACAGGATAGATATGTCCTACTGAATCCAATGGTAACTTCGTTTTAACTTTCAAATAATTAGAAGCATGACCAATCATATAATCCCCATCAGCTTCTTCAATTAAAACATTCAAAGTCTGTCCAATCTGTTGGCTGGCAAACTCATGAAGGAGCTGATGCGATAAATCCATCAACGCTTTCACTCTTTGATGTTTAACATTTCCATCTACCTGATCTTTCATTTTGGCAGCCGGTGTCCCTTGACGAGGTGAATATGGGAAAACATGTAATTGGTTAAAATGCATGTCTTTAATCCACTGATATGTGGATTCAAAATCTTCATCAGTTTCACCAGGAAAACCAACAATAACATCAGTTGTTATAGACAAGGTTGGTAATTTTTCTTTTAATTCTTTCATCTTTGATGCAAATTCATCAGTCGTATAATGACGATTCATTTTTTTCAAGATTTTATCGCATCCAGACTGAATAGGAATATGAAGATGATCAACGATAATAGGTGATGTAGCAATCAGATCTATGATTTCATGAGTGATTTGACTCATTTCAATTGAAGAAATTCTTAATCGCTTTAAACCTTTCACTTTTGTCGTTAAATCTACCAATAAGTCATAAAAGCTGTAATTATCAAAATCTTGTCCGTATCCAGCAGTATGAATTCCTGTCAGAACAATTTCTACAAAACCATGATCAACTAATTTTTGAGCCTGTTTGAAAACACTCTCCTTATCTCTCGAACGAATACGCCCTCTCGCGTATGGGATAATGCAATATGTACAAAAATTATTACATCCATCCTGAATTTTCAAAAAGGCTCTTGTGTTTTTCGTAAATTCATCAATATCCAGATCTTCAAAATGAGATAATTTCATAACATCAGCAACATGAATAACAGTCTGATGTGTTTTTTGGTATTCTTCAACAAATTCCACAATTCGATTTCTAAACTGAGTTCCTAAAACAACACCAACACCTTCAATTTTTGCAACTTCTTGGCTTGCAACCTGACTATAACATCCCACTACACATACTGTAGCTTGAGGATTTTGACGAATAGCTTTACGAATCATCTGACGAGATTTAGAATCTCCAGTGTTTGTAACAGTACATGTATTAATGACATAAACATCTGCCTGTTCTTTAAAATCTACACTTTCATATCCTGCATCACAAAAAAGCTTCAGCATCGCTTCTGATTCATAAGTATTCACTTTACAACCCAATGTTAAAAAAGCAACTTTTTTCATAAAAATCCTTTCTATTTATATTTTTTTATAATTTTTTTATAATTCTTTAAAGAAATATATTCCAAATCTTTCAATGTTTCTAAACAATCCAGATACAAATAATTTTCAATATCATATGCAATCTTTTGAATATCTTCAATACGAACTTCACATTGAGCTTTATCGTCTTGAATGATAACTTTATTCAAAAATTCATGATTATCTTTTTTAAAGATATAAATGGTTTTAAGCGGATCAAAATAAAAGCAAATATGTCTTTGATCTTCATATACATTCTCTAAAGAAGAAAAACCTGTACGAAAGATAGAATAACCATACATATCAATTGGTGTATGAAGATTCACTTTAAAATTTTGTATATATTCACGATGTTGTTTTAATAGCAACATTTGATAATCATGAGTATAACGCTGATTGACAAATGGTTCTAAATAAGGAATATAAATCATGACTTGACTCTGTAAATCCTGGAAATGAGGAGCCGTTTCTAAAACTCCAGCAATATCATTATTAAACATCTTTTGTTTTTCATCATAATTTAAATAATCCAATAAATCATAATGTTGATTTAAAAATCCCTCATAAATATTTTCAATCTGATTTTGCGTTAATAAACCTCGATATATAATTTCATATGAAAACAAATCAAAATCAGTCTTGATCTTTGAAGATAAGCCCATCTTTTCAAAAAAAGAACGATGACTTTCTATTTCTTGATATAATTGTGTTTTAGCAAGAGGAATTTCCACCCCTATTTTATTTAAACTTTCTATAAATCCCATGATGACATCAACTCCCTACTAAATCCAATAACACTTAACATATATAACGGGGCTGTTTCGCTACGTAAAATTCTTTTTCCTAACGAGCAGGCCTGAACACCAAGCTCTTTCATCTTTTGAATTTCACTTTCATCAAAACCACCTTCAGGTCCTACAATAATTGTTATAGTGTGATAATCTTTTTGAAGCGTTTTTGCTAAAAGTGATTTTTCACCATTTCTGCTTTCTTCTTCATAGGCAACTAAATTGACATCGCCTAAATATTTCTCTAACTGTGATATTTTTATAAGTGAAGTCAACTCAGGTATTGTCTGACGACAAGATTGTTCACTTGCCTCTTTTAAAATACGAGTATAACGTTCTCTTTTCTTTTCAAAAGATTTTTCATCCGTTTTAATAATACTTCTTTGTGATAGAAAAGGAACAATTCTATGAACACCTAATTCCGTAGCCTTTTGAAGAACCCATTCAAATTTATCATTTTTAGGTAAGCCATAGATTAAAGTCACTTCAACATCCAGTTCATTATTTTCTATGAGCTCTTCTTTTTGTTGAAGTATTCCTTTTTCAATATCTATAATTTCATATATATAAACATGATGATCTGGTAAAATACAAATCACTTGATCACCTTGATGATATCGCATGACACGTTGCATATGTTTATGATTATAAGGGTCAATATGTATGAATGATCCCTCTATATTTTGAGCATCTATAAAATATCTTTGCATAACTTCCTCCTTTGGCTATTCTATCACATTTTGTTGAATATAAAAAGAAAAAAAGATTAGTAAAGTCAATCCTCTACTAACCTTCTCACTCTTATGACTTTCTAATCATAAATTGTTGATTTTGATAATCAATCGTAATGTTATCATCTTTTTGAATAGAACCTTTAATCATTTCTTTGGCAACTAAAGTTTCAATATGTCCCTGAATGAAACGTTTAAGTGGTCTCGCTCCAAAAGTAGGATCAAAACCTTCTCTTGCAATTTCTTCTTTAGCCCCGTCACTCACTTGAACTGATATATTTTGTTGTTCTAGACGTTTAGAAAGCTGAGCAATAAATTTATCAATAATCTTATAAACAACTTGATTATCTAATGAATTGAACATGACAATTTCATCAATACGATTCAAGAATTCTGGTTTAAAATGAGCTTTTAATTCCATTTCAACTTCATGTCTTGTTTCTTCATTATTACCTTGTAATAAATATTGTGAGCCAATATTAGATGTCATAATAATGATTGTATTTTTGAAGCTAACAACATTGCCTTTAGAATCAGTAATACGACCATCATCTAAGACTTGAAGCAAAACATTAAAGACTTCAGGATGGGCTTTTTCAATTTCATCCAATAAAACAATGCTATAAGGCGCACGTCTAACAGCTTCCGTTAATTGGCCACCTTCTTCATATCCAACATAACCTGGAGGAGCTCCTAACAAACGAGAAACACTGAATTTTTCCATATATTCACTCATGTCAATACGGACAATATTCTTTTCACTATCGAATAATTGTTCTGCTAAACTCTTTGCAACTTCTGTTTTTCCTACTCCAGTTGGCCCAAGGAACATAAATGAACCAATTGGACGGTTTTCATCATTGATTCCAGCACGTGATCTTAAAATAGCATCACAGATTTTTTCAATCGCTTCATCCTGTCCAATAACTCTTTTTCTTAAAATATCATCAAGATGTAATAATTTTTCTCTTTCAGATTCCATCAATTTATGAATAGGAATACCTGTCCATCTAGCAATAACTTCACTGACTGTATCAACTGTTACTTTTTCCTGTAATAAAGCATCATCAGACTCTTGTGATTGATAATCAGCAATTTCTTTATTAATACGAGGTAATGTTTCATACTTGATTTTTGAAGCTTCTTCTAAATTACCTTCAGTTTCATATTTATCTTTAAGGGCTTCATATCTCACTTTTTGATCTTTTAATTCTTTAATATGATCTAAAGCTTTCTTTTCTTCTTTCCATTTATCTGTTAAACCTGTTACTTGTTCATCTAATGAAGCAATACGACTTTTAATTTCATCTAGACGTTTTTCATTATCTGCATTTTTATCTTCTTTTTCAATAGAAATACGTTCCATTTCCAAACGATTCTTTTCTCTTGTGATAACATCTAATTCTTCTGGTAAAGAATCAATTTCCATACGTACAGATGCACATGCTTCATCAATCAAATCAATAGCCTTATCTGGCAAGAAACGATCAGTAATATAACGTTCACTCATATTCACAGCTGCCACAATGGCACTATCTGTAATCTGAACACCATGATGAGATTCAAAGCTATCTTTTAAACCACGTAAAATTGCAATTGTATCGTCACTATCTGGTTCATCAACTTGAACTTTTTGGAAACGTCTTTCTAAAGCAGCATCTTTTTCAATGTACATACGATACTCATCTAGCGTTGTTGCTCCAATACAGTGAAGTTCACCACGTGCTAACATTGGTTTTAATAAGTTAGCTGCATCCATAGCACCATCTGTTTTTCCAGCTCCAACAAGCTGATGAATCTCATCAATGAATAAAATGATATTTCCTTCAGATTTTTTAATTTCATTTAATACAGCTTTTAATCTTTCTTCAAATTCACCACGATATTTAGCACCTGCTACCAAAGCTCCTAAATCAAGTTCATAAAGAGTCTTATTTTGTAAGCTGACAGGCACGTCATTTTTAAAAATACGCCATGCCAATCCTTCAACAATAGCAGTCTTTCCAACACCTGGTTCACCTATCAAAATAGGATTATTTTTTGTTTTACGTGATAAGATTTGAATAACACGTCTAATTTCTTCATCACGACCAATAACAGGATCTAATTTTCCATCCTTAACATCTTGAATAAGATCTCTACCATATTTTGTTAAAACTTCATATTGATTTTCTGGTTGTGGATTATTAACCATATTTCCACCTCGCATTTCCTGAATAATCTTTTCTAATTCTTTTTTATTTAAATGATATTGTCGAATCAAATCTTGAATAAATGTTGATTGCACTTCAAACATTGCCATAATCAAATGTTCAACACTTGTATATTCATCTTTATAATCACTCATCACTTTTTGAGCCTTTATTAACAATTGATTCAAATCATATGATATTCTTAATTGACTTTCATCAACACCATTGACTCTTGGTTTTTGTTGTTGTTTATTTCTTAAAAATGTTTCTAACTGTTGAATATTGACATTTGCTTTTGATAGCACACGATATAAAATACCACTTGTATCTTCCAATAATGCTAATAAAAAATCTTCAACATCAACAACCTGACAAGACATTCCTAAAGTCTGTTGCATGGCTTTTTGCATAGCTTCCTGCATAGCTGTTGTCCATTTTTCTATATTCATCTTCATCACTCCTTTAGCACTCATTATATCCAAGTGCTAATTATAGTATACCATGTTTTTTAGCACTGTCAACCCCGAAGTGCTAAAATGTTTATTAAAATTCAAATACTGTTTTTATAATGAATAACCTGACTTATTCAAATCAAATATCATCAGTGTAGACTTTGACTTCAACTGTCCCATAAATTCCGATATAGAATATTTTGGTGGAATTTCAAGCAACATATGTATATGGTCAGGACATGCTTGCCCCTCTATAAGTTCTACATCCTTGAATCTGTTAATCAACAGTATCAATATCTCTATGATATCTCTTCTTAATTTATTATATATGATGAGCCTTCTATATTTTGGTACGATAACTATATGATATTTGCATCTATATGATGTATGTGATAAACTATTTATGTCTTTCATAGACTAACCTCCTTTGATTCTTTTGTTTCTTAGCTGCCAGGCTAAATTCATTGTATCATTGGAGGCTTTTTACTTTCAACGCTCTAAGCTTAATTCTTTTACCACGCATATAACACGTGGTATTTTTAATAACAAAAAATCTTTAGGATTTCTCCTAAAGATCATATTTTTTTAAAATACCCACACCAATTGGATATGGTCCCGTATGCACACCAATTGTAGCGCCAATTTGTTGAATTAAAATAGGTTCATGGAAGTCTGGATAAGCTTGTAACATCACCTCTTGCAAGCTTTCTTTAAACTTTTCTCCTTCTTGTTGATCATAGCCATACCCAACACAAAAACGATAATCATTTGGTGAAAGCTGGTTATCTTTAAAATATTTTACAGTATGGTCAAGAACTTTCTTTTTAGATTTTTCACGTCCGCGTGTAACACCCATTGCAAATATTTCACCATCATGAAGTACAATTAAAGGTCTAATTCCTAATGTTTTCGCTGCAACTCCAGCAACTTTACCAATTCGTCCACCATGAATGAGATATTCAAAATTTCCAACTGTAAAGAAAATACGTCCTGACGATTTGATATTTTCAATTTTTTGAATCACTTCGTCATATTGATAGCCAGCTTCTTTCATTTGGGCAGCCTCAATAACCAGTAAACCTTGTAAAACAGTATTCACAGTAGCATCAATAATCTTAATTTGACGTTCAGGATATTTTTCCTCTAACATCATTTTCGCATTCATGGCACTGTTATAGGAACCAGAAAATTTAGTCGTAATACATATACATATAATATCTTCCTGATTTTCCAGGATAGGTGTAAAAGTTTTTATATAATCTTCAATAGAAGGCATAGAAGTTTTAGGAAAAACATCTTTATGATCAACCATAAATTGATAAAATTCATGCACTTCTAAATCTTCTTTTTCTTTTTGATAGTGTTCATTATCAGTTGTTATATAAAATGGAACAACATGAATATGAAACTGATTAATCAATGACTGATCTAAATCACATGAACCATCTGAAACTATCTGATACATTCTTATTCCTCTTTTCCATTATGATATTGATTGAATACAGAGTACAGGTCGTGAATTTTCCACAATCGCATATTCTTCATTCATTTGATTGGATACACACAGAGGATCATTTCTTTTTAAGATGTAATGATCCAATGGATAATGACAATCTTTTAATGTCACGACGCTCTCATCAAAAGCAAATATAGAAAAATAATGATATTGATCTTTAGCAAGATAATGTTGACCTGGTTTTAAAACAAATATCTTGTTCCATTCATCATAGATCGTGATAGAGATATCCTGATATTTTTCTAACAAACATAGTACTGCCATAAAATGATCAATACGGCGATGTGTCACACCATATAAATCAATGGCACCATAACCCTTTTGAATAGCATATTGTATTGCCAATGCTGTATCAGTGTCATCTTTAATACTCGAATAACGCTGAATATTGATATCTTGAAGAATCTGCTCATTTTCAATAGAATCCATATCTCCAATAGCTATCACAGGTGTAATTCCCTGCTGGTATAAATGATAAACACCCTGATCGACACCAATATATTCAATTGTTGAATCTTTCACAGATCCAACATTGATTCCACTATAAATGCCTATTTTCATTTTAAGGAATCAATAGCTTCCTTTCTATTTTCAGCATTAAAAACATAACTTCCAGCAACCAGCACATCCACACCTGCTTCTCGACATAATTGACCTGTCGTAGCATTAATGCCACCATCCACTTCAATCAAATAATGACGATTCTGTTTTAACTGACAAAGTTCCTGTATCTTAGAAAGCGCCTGCTCTTGAAACGTTTGTCCGCCAAATCCAGGTTCAACACTCATAACTAATACTAAATCAAGATCATCTAAATATTGTTGAATTGATGAAATAGGTGTGTTTGGCTTTACACTTAGTCCTACATGTACGCCTTGATCATGAACATACTGTATAAATGTTTTCACTTCCTGTTCGTGATGAAAAGCCTCAATATGCGCTGTTATTAATGAAGCATGTGATTTTATAAATGCATCTACATATTGCATTGGTTTTTCAATCATTAAATGAACATCAAGATATAAGTCACTCACTTTTGCAATATCATTTAAAATACTATAACCAAATGAAATATTAGGAACAAAATGTCCATCCATTACATCATAATGAATCCAGTCTGCCCCACATTCACGAATAGAATCCAAATCTTTCTTGAGCTCAGCAAAATTAGCTGATAAAACTGACGGTGCAACTTTAACCATATTTTTTCTCCTTCAATAGTTTGCTTTCTTTTAAAAACATTAAATAATGTTCATATCTTTGAGATGATATTTCCCCTTGTTCAACAGCATTTTTCACTGCACAATGTGGTTCACTTTCATGTAAACATCCTCTAAACTTGCATTGTTTAGATAATTCATGAAAGTCATGATAACTTATAGCCAGATCCACTGGTTCAATATTTAATTCCAACGATGAAAAACCTGGTGTATCTGCAACATAACCACCATACATCTCAATAAGTTCAACATGTCTGGTTGTATGTTTTCCACGTCCTAAAGCTTTTGAAATTTCATTTGTATCAATCTGCAAATGAATATCCAAAGCATTTAATAAGCTTGATTTTCCAACACCACTTTGTCCAGTAACAACTGTTACTTTATCTTTAAAAATATTCTTAACAGCCTCTATCCCCTGTTCTTGTTTAGAACTCACATATAGAACCTGATATCCTGCATCTTCATAAGGTTTCATTTGATGATATATCAAACTTGAATCCACAAGATCCATTTTTGATATACAAATAATCGGTTGAATCTGAAGATGTTCAATTAAAATCAAAAAACGATCTAACAGTAATAAATTCATATCTGGTTCTTTAGCAGAAAAAACAAGTAAAGCCTGATCAACGTTACAGATTGGAGGTCGAATAAGACTGTTCTTTCTTGGTAACAGGGATAAAATATATCCTTCATTTTGATTTTCAATAGAGAATTCACAATAATCTCCAACCAATGGTTTTAAAGAATCTTTTCTAAATTTCCCACGGGCACGACATTGATAAACTTGTCCCTGTGACTTAACATAATAGAATCCTGCCAAAGCTTTAATAATTTGTCCTTTTTGCATTGCTTTTCTCTACCTCATTGTTGTCCTGTTATCTGATTTGTTCCTGTTACTTGTGAAGAAGACGGAGTGTCAGTACTTGGTGTCGTTGTATTATTATTTTCGTTTTCTGCAGGAGTTTCAGGAATTTCTGGTTTTTTATCATAATAATACAAAACAATTTTTTCACCTTTTTTATAAACTGTTGTAAAAGCAGCAAGTGACTGTTCTTCTACAACATTGATTTTCATAGTTTTAATCTCTTCGACTGATGTTGGTGGTTCTAATACACTTAGCTCTACAGTAAATCCTGCTTCTGTCAAAATGCTTTTAGCTTTTTGAATATCTTGACCATAAACATTTGGAACTTCAGCACTGTATCCTTGTGAAACTGTCAATGTTATTGTTTTATTGTCACTATTTGGATCAATTTTCTCTCCTGCATCCAAAGATTGTTCTAAAATAGTTCCTTTTGAAGCTTCATCAATTCTATCTTCTTTATTGACTTTAAAGCCTAATTCCTCAAGTTGATCTGCAATAGTATCATAATCTTTACCGACATAATCTTCAATGACGATATATTGTCCAGAAGAAACAACCAAATGAACCTCATCACCTTTTTTAACATTTGCTTTTGCAAGAGGATCACTTTCAACCACTTTTCCTTCTTCAACATCATCACTCAATTCATAAGTGACATGACCTTTAACTTGCAAGCCTCTATCTTCTAACAAAGTGATAGCTTCAGCTTCTGTCAAATTCACTACATCAGGCATTTCAAATGATTGTGAAGGTCGTAAAAGCAGAAAATAGACTGCAATTAAAATTGCTAATGCTGCGACAACACTACCACCAATAATCATCAGCATCTTTTTATGTGAACGTTTTGTTTCTTCTTCTGTTTCTTCTTCAATTGGTAAATGTGTCTGCGACTGTGTAAAAAAGTCTTTATCTTCAGCAACAATTGTTGCTAATTCATCATCTTCCTCATAATCAAATGTTATTTTTTCATCATTGATATGGGCTGCTTCCAAACAATGATTCAAATCTTCCAACATTTCAGAAGCACTTGCATAACGATCTTTGATATTTTTAGCAGTTGCCTTAATAATAATATTTTCAACCGATTGAGGGATAGATGGATTAAAAGCACAAACAGAAGGGATTTCATCACGCATATGTTTTAAAGCAATATTAACTGGAGATTCCCCATTAAATGGAACTTCACCGCGAAGCAACTCATAAAAGACAATTCCTAAAGCATAAATATCACTTTGTGCAGTTGCTTTCTCTCCACGGGCAATTTCAGGTGCCAAATAATGTAAAGAACCCATAATTGTATCTGTTTGTGTCACCTGTGATAATGATTGAATAGATGCAATTCCAAAATCACCAATTTTGACAACCCCACTATCAGTAACCATAATATTTTGAGGTTTTAAATCACGATGTATAATACCAATAGAATGTGCTTTAGCAGTAGCACTAACAACCTGCTTCATAACATCAACAGCTTCTACATAATGTAAAGCACCACGTTTATGAATCAATTCTTTTAAAGTTTGACCTGGTACATATTCCATGACAATATAATAGTCATCTTTTTCATCACCAACATCATAAATTTCAACAATATTTTTATGTGACAAAGCCGCAGCTGCACTGGCTTCACGATGAAAACGTGTCACATAAACCGGATCCCCAGTTAATGATGAACGCATAATTTTAACAGCCACTGTTCTTTTTAAAATTAAATCTTCAGCCTCATAAACATCAGCCATTCCACCTTGTCCAATTAATCTTTTCAATTGATAACGTCCAGCAATCGTTTTATTGATTGAACTCATAAATTAACAACTCCTTTTGTCAAAATAAGTGCAAAACTGATATTGTCTTGCCCACCATATGTATTGGCAGCATCCATCAACTGACTAGCCCTCGTTTCAATATCTTCCTGAGCATGCAAAATATTCATCATCTGTTCATCACTCAGTGAATTATATAACCCATCTGAACAGACCAATAAAAATCCATCATTGATTTGTTTTTCAAGAAAAGAAGGATTCAATGAATCACTGACTCCTACAGCCTGTAATAAGATATTCTTTTGAGGATGAAATCTTGCTTCAGCTTGTGAAATTGTCCCCGAATCAACAAGAACATTCACCAAAGTATCATCTCTTGTTAATTGAATAAATTCATCAGTAACCCAATAAACTCTCGAATCACCAACATGTGAAATATAAATATTGTCATGAATACATAAAACAAGAACTATTGTTGTTCCCATACCTTCAAATTCTTGAGATTCATGGCTTTTTGATTCAACAATCATATGAGCATGTTGAATAGCTGATAAAATCCAATCATGAATTTGACTTGTATCAGTTAAAGACTCTTGTTGCTGATAATTTTCAATAATATCATCGCAAGCCATTTGTGAAGCAATTTCACCTGCGTTATGTCCACCCATTCCATCACATAAAACAACCAAACATTCATGATCACTTTTTTGATAGCAACGGACATAATCCTGATTCACTTTTCTCATGCGTCCAATATCACTTTTCATGATGACTTGCATGTTGTTCACCTACCTTCATGGCACGCAGTTGCCCACATGCCCCATCTATATCACGTCCATGTTCTTTACGTAAAGTTACATTCATTTTTAGACGCAATAACTCACTTTTAAATGCCTCAACAGTTCCTTTATCTGACTGTTGATATCCATGTTCATCAACAGCATTATAAGGAATTAAATTGACATAGGCATTAAGCCCTCTGATGTAATGAGCTAACTGTCTGGCATGTTTTAATTCATCATTAACTCCCTTTAAAAGAATATATTCAAAAGTCACACGACGATTCGTCTGTTGAATATAATTTTCAATAGATTGTCGTAACTGTTCCATTGGATAACGCTTATTGATGGGCATTAATTGATCCCTAATTTCATTATTTGGTGCATGTAAAGAAATAGCTAAATTGGTTTGAATTCCTTCACTGGCATAACGTTCAATCTGATGACATAAACCACAAGTAGAAATTGTGATATGTCTAGCACCAATAGCCAAACCTTTAGGATGATTAATAATACGAACAAAATCCATGACAGCATCATAGTTATCAAAAGGTTCTCCCGTTCCCATGACAACGACATGACTGATTCTTTCCTGTGTATCTTGCATAACTGTCAGTACTTGATTGACCATTTCTCCAGCAGTCAGGTTTCTTTGTTTTTTTAATAGACCACTAGCACAAAAACGGCATCCCATATTGCATCCCAACTGACTTGTGACACATAAACTTCTTCCATAATCATGAACCATTAATACCGTTTCAATAAAACCTCCATCTTCCAGTTGCAGAAGATATTTAATTGTTCCATCTTGAGAAACCTGTTTTGTTTCAATTTTCATTGGTCCAATCTGATAGATTTGAGATAATTTTTCTCTTAAATCTAATGATAAGTTATTCATCTGTTCAAACGATTGTACATTTTGACGATATAGCCACTCAAAGACTTGTGTTGCTCTAAATTTCTTTTCTCCAAGTTCTTTAAATTCTTCAATCATCTGTTCTTGTGTATAATCATAAATTGATTTCATATTTTCATTCCTTTTCTAATAGACACATATAAAAACCATCACTATGATACTGATATGGTAAAATTGTTAATTCTTTTCTTTTCTTCATATCAGGATACTTTGTCATGAATTTTTCTATTTGTTTTTCATTTTCTTTTTTATTGAGTGTACATGTACTATATACAATATTACCACCTTTTTTCAATAAAAAATATGCATTTTCTAATAATTTTTCTTGTATAGCTATCATTTCATCCATTGCCGAACTCTCATGATACTTAATTTCAGGTTTTCTGGCAAGAACTCCCAATCCACTACACGGTGCATCACATAGAATTTTATCAAAAGACTCAGCTGGATACACATCTTTAAGCAAAGTAGAGTCACCTACATGTGTATGCACATTTTTAACTTTAAGGCGTTGTATTTGCTGTTGAACCAAATCTATTTTATGCGCATATAAATCATAAGCTTCAATTGATCCCTGATTATTCATAAGCATCGCTAAATGCGTTGTCTTGCTGCCAGGTGCACAACACATATCTAAAACATAATCACTTGCTTGAGGATTCAATAACCTGGCTACAAGTTGACTAGATTCATCCTGGATTGTCACATACCCCTTTATGAAAGCTTCATCAGAAGCAATATGATGTCCTGAATAATAAAGACCATCAGGTGACAGTTTTGCTTCTTGCCACTTTGAATCTTTCAACAAAGCCTCTTTTGAAGTAAGCAATGTATTCACTCTCGCACAATGATGAGGCACTTCTAAAAAAGCATGACAAATACATTTTGTTTCTTCATAGCCATATTGTTTATCAAACATTTTTACCAGCCATAATGGATGACTTGTTTCAATGGATATTCTTTCTAATGGTGGCAAATCATCCAACTGATAAGATGATTGAAAAGTCTTTTGTAAAATAGCATGGATAAAACGTGCAGTTTTCATTCCTTTTTTCTTTTTGGCTAATTCTACAGCTTCATTAATAATAGCATAATCTGGAATAGAATCCATCATTTCATGCTGATAAAGACTCATCAGTAAAAGCATCTTTTCATATATTTTAACACGCATATGAAGATGTGGCTTTAATATATATTCCAATAACAACATATTTTGAACTGTTCCATAAACAACTCTTGTAATAAAATCTTTTTGTTGTCGTGTTAAATCATAACGATTAAAATAGGCATTAATAGTTAGATTTAAATAACTTTTATCTTGTTTAAATTTTAATAATATTTCTAATGCTATCTGTCTTTCCATAATTATATTTGTGAGTATGGATTAAAATCACAAACGATCCTTACCTTTCCTTTCTGTTGTTTATTATAATAATCATTCATAACGCATAAAGCCTCATAAATATCTTGTGAATGTAAAAATTTAACAAGTATACGTTCTCGATAAATATCCTGCATTTTATAGATTGCACTTCTAGCCGGACCTAAAATAACGGTTTGTTGACTATGTGCCAATAAATAATTTTTAACATCTATCGCAACACTATGTATAAGTTCCTCATGAGGCGATTGAATCAAAATGCTGACCATATGGCAATATGGCGGATATTTGGCTTTTTGACGATATTGCATTTCCTGGTGAAAGAAAGCAATATAATCATGTTTGGCAGCACAAGTAATGGCATAATGTTCTGGATTATATGTTTGAATAATAACATGTCCTTGTTTTTGTCCTCTTCCACTTCGCCCAGATACCTGACACAAAAGCTGAAAAGTTCTCTCACTGGCACGAAAATCTGGAATATTCAAACTCAAATCAGCATTTAAAACACCAACAAATGTGACATCTTCAAAATCCAATCCTTTCGCAATCATTTGTGTGCCTAATAAAATATTTCCTTCCTTATTTCTAAATCTTTCAAGTAATTTCAAATGCCCATTTTTTTGACGGGTTGTATCCACATCATACCGAATCACTTTAGCTCCACAAAAAATCTTCTCTATTTCCTCTTCAATTTTCTGCGTTCCATAACCTACACTCTTTAAATGCGTTGAACCACAGTGAGGACAAACATGGGGATAATCTATCATATATTCACAATAATGACATTTTAATTTATGCTCACTGCGATGATCAGTTAAAGTGACATCACAGTGCGGGCATTTTAATACTTCTCCACAATCCTGACATTGTACATAAGAAGCATAACCTCTTTTATTTAATAACAAAATAACCTGTTCACCTTTATCAATTGTCTGTTGAATACTTTGTTTCATTTTTCTGGAAAATAATGAATAATTACGCTGACGTGTTTCTTGAATCATATCCACTATTTCTACTTGTGGTAATGGTTTTTGATTAATACGCTCAGGTAATTCATATAAATCATAAACCCCTTTTAAAGCTCTGGCATAGCTTTCCAAAGATGGAGTTGCACTTCCCAAAACAACACTGGCATGATGCGTTTTCGCACGCATTTTAGCAATTTGTGAGGTTAAATAACGCGGCTTTGCTTCTTGTTTATAGCTGGCATCATGCTCTTCATCTAGAATAATTATGCCTATATTTTCTAATGGCGCAAAGACTGCAGATCTGGCACCCACAACTATTTTAACTTCCTGACGTTTGATGCGACGATACTCATCATATTTTTCACCTTGTGATAAACGGGAATGCAAAATCGCAACCTGATTGCCAAAACGTTGTCTAAAAACTTCTACCATCATAGGCGTTAATGAAATTTCTGGAACCAGCATCATAACAGACTTATTTTGTTGAATATAATGAGCAGCTAAAGCTAAATAAACTTCTGTTTTCCCAGATCCTGTAACACCGTGTAATAAAGCAACTCTCCCTTGATGAGCCAAAATCCCATCCACAACTTTTTGTTGTTGTGTTGTTAATTGAATATGTTTTGATTGATGTTCAATTAAAAATGGCTGACGATAAACTTCTTTTTCAACAATTTCAATACATCCCTGTTTTTTTAAATTATCAAGCAAAGCTCGACTGTATGGAATATCCTTAACAGGAATATCTGGATGTTCTTGTAAAAAAGCCATACATTCCTGTTGTTTGATTGTTTTGGCATAAGTTCCTTCAACAAGGTGAACAACCTGTTGTGTTTTGATACCTACTGTTTGGTGAGTACTCGGTTTTAATTGCGTTGGCAACATCGCCTGCAAACATGATATACGTGGGGATAATGTCATACGTGATAACTGATTAGCCAATGTCTGTAACTCTTCATTTAGTAACGGTTCTTCATCAATAACATCTAAAATATATTGATAGCGAAAACCAGCACGTTGTTCTAATTCTGACTTTGAAAAATGTGTTTCTTCAACATTTTCAACATAACCAATAATTTTTTGATAACCGAAACGAATCCATACACGTACACCTACAAGCAATGATTTTTCACTCAAATAATCAAATGTTGTATCCAGTGCATGTACAGGATGTTCAACTAACACTTTGACAATATACATATCCTCACCTGCCTATTGCACTATTCTATCATAAATTTACTTTTTTTAAAATAATTCCAAGTTCTTTTTCATTTATAAAGGACAGTCTTCATGACTGTCCTATTGATTTCCATTTTGATATCTCTCTTCTCCCCACCATAAAGGCAAAAGTTCCTTTAAAGTCACAGTTTCTCTCGTATCAAAATCGACCATAATTTCCATATCCTGATTTTTTTCATTCAATTGCATAAAAAACTCACGACAAGCTCCACAAGGCATCCCACTCCCTCCTCCATATGGAGGACGATCACGAAAAGCAATCATTCTTTTCACAATAGTCTGTTGACTTTGCATATACATATTCAATGCTGCAACTCTTTCAGCACATAAATCTAACACTCCACTACAGCTTTCTATACAAAATCCAGTATATATTTCACCATTTTCACTTTCCAAAGCACAAACGACATGATGTGCATAAATAAATGGTGAAACTTCATGAGGTTGATATTGTTCCTTAGCTTTCAAATACATCTTTTCCCAGATATCCATAATTTATAGTTCCTCCATCTCTTTTAAATCATCATCACAGACATACGCTTCCACATAACCACATTTTTTACAAATATATTGTTCAACCTTTAGCTTACGATCATCAACAACAATATCCTGATAAGCATTACGTCTGAAAACCCCTTTAGCTGGAACATAAAGAATATCCTGACTTTGACACTTAGGACAACACTGATTCTTTTTCATAAGATACCTCCTATACATTCTTAAATATATCATGTCATAAAAATGAAAACCCTGTCAATTCTTTTCTCAAATAAAAAAACACCATAAGGTGCTTTATAAATTTTCTTTAATAATTTTAGCAATTTTTTCTTTTGCAGCAACAACATCATCATTTTCAACAACATACTTATATTCGTCTTTTGTTGCAATTTCTTTTCTTGCTTTTGCAAGTCTTTCTTGAACGATACTTTCTTCTTCAGTACGACGTCCACGAATACGACGTTCCAATTCTTCAAGTGATGGGGGTACTAAGAAAATGGTTAAAGCATGAGGACATTTTGCCATCACCTGCAAAGCACCCTGAACTTCAATTTCCAATACAACGTTTTTCCCTTCACTTAATAATTGATCAACATAAAATTGAGGTGTCCCATAATAGTTTCCAACAAACTGAGCATATTCAAGCAATTCACCTTTTTCAATTTTCTCTTTGAATTCTTCTTCACTCACAAAGAAATAATCAATTCCCTCTTTTTCAGTTGGACGAGGTTTTCTTGTTGTCATAGATATAGAATAAGCTAAATTTAAACTCTCATCTTTAAAAAGTTCCTGACGAACTGTTCCTTTCCCAACACCACTTGGACCACTTAGAATGATTAAAAGCCCCTTTTTCAATCTCTCCACCACCTTTTGAAACAATGTTACATGAATGAAACATTAATGTCAATTCTTTTTGAAATATGTTATACTATTTATCGGTGATGAAATATGGCTTATGACGGAATTATGCTATCTCGTGTTGTAGAACAACTACAAAATCAATTAACACGAGGAAAAATTAATAAAATCTATCAAATTTCTCAATATGAACTTTTATTTCATATTCGTTCACAAAGAGAAAATTTCAAATTATTGATTTCAATACATCCTGTATATGCAAGAATTCAATTAACCCAATTATCTTATCCAACTCCAGCCAGCCCTAATGCTTTAACAATGCTTTTGAGAAAGCATCTGGAAGGAGCTTATATTGAAAAGATTTCTCAGATTCAACTCGATCGTATTGTAGATATTGAACTGATTGGTGTAAATGAACTCAAAGATACTGTCAAATATCATCTCTATCTAGAAATCATGGGTAAACATTCTAATGCAATCTTGACATATGACAACAATAAAATCATTGATTGTTTAAAACGTGTTTCTCCCGCTATGAGTGCTCGTATTTTACAGCCAGGAGCAACTTATAATCAACCCCCTTTAATTGAAAAGAAAAATCCTTTTACAAGTGAATGGATGGAAACAGATAATCTGACAAAAACTTATCAAGGGTTTTCTCCTGAACTCTCAAAAGAAGTTCTTTATCGTATCCATCATGGAGAAACTTTTCAAGACATTATTCAATTATTACGACACTCACAAAATATCTATATCCACAAATATCAAGATAAGGAATATTTTCATATTATTCCTTTAACGCATCTACAGTGTAACGGAGAAATATATCCTCTATTTGATGGTTTAGATAAACACTATGATTTAATTGATGAAAAAGATCGTATCAAGCAACAGACATCTGATTTAGCAAAATTTATTCAAAATGAATATCAAAGAAACATCAATAAACTTAATAAATTAAAACAAACTCTTTTTGAATCACAAAACAGTGATGATTTACGCATTAAAGGTGATCTTTTATTTGCTAATCTCCATTTGATTTCTAAAGGACAAAAAGAAGTTACTGTTGAAAATTATTATGATGGTAGTATGATGACTATCGCTTTAGATGAAAGATATGATGGTAAAACAAATGCAAATAAGTATTATGCAAAATACCAAAAAGCCAAAAAAGCTTTAACGCATCTTCAAGAACAGATAAATATTGTCGAAAATGAAATTCTTTATTTTGATAGTCTTATCACACTGATGGAAAATGCTTCTTATTATGATGCATTAGAAATGAAAGAAGAATTAGAAAATTTAGGTTATTTGAAAAAGAAAAAAACCAAACAGGTGCATCGACCAAAAAAATTGCATATTGAACAATATCTTACTAAAGACAATATACAAATCTATGTAGGTAAGAATAACCTGCAAAACGATTATCTTACCTTTAAGATGGCTTCTAAAAATGATATGTGGTTTCATGTCAAGGACATGCCTGGAAGCCATGTCATTGTGCATAGTCAGAATCTAGATGAATATACCATTCGTTTAGCAAGTCAAATAGCTGCTTATTTTTCCAAAGGTAAACACAGTTCTTCAGTTCCTGTCAATTATACCTTGGTTAAAACGCTAAAAAAGCCACAGGGTGCTAAACCGGGACAAGTGATACTTTCACATTACTCAACGATTTACATTGATCCTGATGAAACTATTTTTAACGACATGAGAAAGGTGAATTCATAGAGTTCATATTTGGAGCATTGACAAATGTTTGCTCATAAACAGGATAAAATACTGGATAATACATGCAATGGTTGACACGACGACATTCAATTGGACAAATCACAGGCTGAGCAACAGGTGTAATTTGATTTGTCACACAAACTCTTCTAGGAGCTACTAAAGGTTGTGGACGTGGACAACCATTGACACTTCCAAAATTCATTTGTTGTCCTTGACATGAACATGAATTCATATTTTGACAACCACAAGATTGTTGAAACATAATTAATCCCTCCTTCACTTTAATGTATGTTATATTTTTAAAAGAGGTAGGGCAAATGAAAGGAGTTTTATAATGAAATTCATCAAATGGGATTGTTTTCATGAAATTGAAGCTTATACAACATGCAGTTATTGTAACGGAGAGCTCATGAATATGAGTTTCAATGGTATTGATGATCAACAGGTTTTAAAGAATCGAGAAAAATTAGCTCAAACTTTGCATACTGATTTAAATCATATGGTTGCAACACATCAACGACATACCACAAACTTTCTAAAAGTTCAACTTCAAGATGGAGGTAGAGGTATGTGGAGTCAAGAGGATGCATTTGACAATTATGATGCTTTGTATACACGTGATCGCCATTTATGGCTTTGGTCTTTTCATGCTGATTGCTGTCCTGTTTTATTATATTGCAGAGATCAGAAAATTGTTGCCGCTATTCATAGTGGATGGAAAGGAACCGTAAATGAAATAGTTGGAAAAGTCACAAAACATTTAATAACTCATGAAAATTGTAATCCTCAAATGATTTATGCCTATATTGGACCATCCATTGAACAAAGAAATTTTGAAGCAAAAGATGATATTATTGATTTGGTTAAACAAATGTCTTTTGATACACATGATTTTTATATTCAAAAAGAGGATGGAGCTTATTTATTGAATAGTAAAGGTTTAATTCAACAACAATTGCTTAATCTTCAAGTGCCTCAAAAAAATATAACCATTTCTCCATACTGTACAATTGAAAATGAGGACCTCTTTTTCTCCTATCGAAGAAATAAAAGTCCTCATCGCAACATTACATTAATTTCTATGAAGTAACCTCCGGGTTACTTTTTATCATATTATTCATAGCTTTTGGAATAAATTCAATTAACTTTGAAGGAATCACAGTATAGTCTTCTTTAGCCAAAAGATCACCAGTATATCCATGTATGAAAACACCCAACATTGCAGCCTGTAAGGCAGGATAACCTTGTCCTACAAAACTTGTAATTATTCCAGCTAAAACATCGCCCATTCCTCCAGTTGCCATAGCTTTATTTCCTGCACGAATACGATATGATTCCTGTCCATTTGTCACTATGGTATAAGGTCCTTTTAATACCAAAACAACATGGTGCTCTTTTGCAAAATCTTGAGCAACCAATAACATATCATCCTGACTGTCGAATGGACATAAACGCTGAAATTCACCTAAATGTGGAGTCAAAATAATATCTCGATTTTGCTGTTTTAATAAATCAGTATGTGCTGATAAAATCGTTAAAGCATCCCCATCTATAACGAGAGGTTGTTTTGTTTTTTCTAAAACATCAATAACATAACGATAACTATCTAAGCTTTGACCTAGTCCACATCCAATTAATATAGCATCATATCGAAGGAAATCTTCTTTCTGTAAAATAGGAGGCCTTAAAACTGCAGTTGCTTCAGGGCAGAACTGAGTTAATGCATGTATAACTTCCTGATCACTCATAACTGTCGTAATTCCACTACCACTATAAACACAACCTTTTGCACTTAACAGAGCTGCTCCTTTATATTCCATGCATCCTGTAATAAGGCAAGTATGTCCATATGTGCCTTTATATCCATCAAAAATTCTTTCTTTTAAAAGTGGAAACATCATTTTATCATCTGCCATCTGATACAATCCAGCTTCTTCACTCACATCATCAACATCTAGTTTTTCAACAATAACTTTTCCCGTAAAAAAATAACTATCAGGATTAAGAAATCCATTTTTCATAGCACTCAAAGTAATTGTTGAAGTTGCATAAATGACGCTTTGATATGGTTTTCCTGAATCACATTGAAGACCTGTAGGAATATCTACAGCAATGACTTCCTGATCATAAAGTTGATTAATACTTTCAATAACACTTTGATAAATACCTCGTGGTGAGCTATTCAACCCAAAACCAAATATTGCATCAACAATTGTATCACAAGCCGTCATATAACCAATCAACTCTTCTAAATTATCCTGTTGAAATAAATAAACAGGAAGAGACAAATCATAACATTTCTGCAAATAATAAGCATTGGCTTTTGAAAGATGATTCGTGTTTTCAAATATAAAAACTTGTACATTCTTTTTCTGTTGATAAAGTTTAATAGCCAGAGAAAGCCCATCTGCCCCATTATTACCTGGCCCACAAACAATATTAAATGATTCACCATGGATATGTTTCAACAAACAATCACTTGCTTTATCAACCAATTGTTCAATTGTATAACCGTGTTTCAATAAACATTCATCATATCTTTTCATTAAAGTATGGCTTCCAATATACATATTCATCACCTGACCTTAGCCCTATTATAACAAAATAAAAACTGTAATGAAATCATTCATTACAGTTTTTCATCATTAATATCTTACACCACAAGTAAATCCACTTAAACTTGTATAACTAACAACAGATCCTGTTGTCGGTGAATGAATAACTCTTCCTCCACCAACGTAGATTCCTACATGGCCTGGTCGCCATACAATGTCACCTGGTTTCACTCGAGATAAAGAAATTGTTCTTCCTCCACTTTTTTGTGCTCCAGATGTACGTGGGATACTCTTGCCGTTCTTACGATATACCCATTGAGTAAATCCTGAACAGTCAAATGAACTTGGTCCAGTTGCACCCCATCGATATGGACAACCCAATCGTGATTGAGCAGTAGCTACCATTCCTTGATTAGGAGCAATGTCATCTGGATTTACAACAGTAACTTTCAAAGTTTTAGAACTTGAATTACCAGCTTTATCCGTAACACTATATTCAACAGTATATTTTCCTGCTTTATTTGTATTAACTGGATTGCTGATTTCGACTTTAGAAGTCACATTTCCATCTTTGTTGTCAGTTGCACTTTCTAGATAACTTTTTGCATTAAAGCTCTTACCTTTAGTAATTTGTACCGAAGACTTAGATAAACTAATCTTAGGTGCACTTAAGTCACCAACTTTAACTTTTAATGTTTCTTCAGATGCATTACCAGAAGAATCTTTAGCAGTAATTTTTAAAGTTGTTTCTCCATCTTTCTTAGTATCAACAGTTCCATCTACTTCAATAGATTTCACTTTCTTATCAAAGTTATCAGTCACTTTGATATAATCTAAATAATCAAATTGAGAACCATAGTCTACTGTAACTGTAGATCCCTTCTTGTAACTAATCGTAGGTGCAGTCGTATCTGATACATAGAATTCATATGTTTGTTGAGTTTGATTTCCAGCGTTATCTGAAACACTCAATTCAATCATTTGAGATCCTAATTTTGAAGTATCGAGTTTCTTGTCTGTTTCAATAAATGGTGTAACATCTCCATCAACATTATCAGATGCATTGACATATTGAGCGATATCTTGACTACCATTTGCTTCAACATCAATAACATAACCTTGACTATCTCCTACCGGATTCAATTCAGGAGCAGTTTTATCAACAACTTCTACTTGAACAACCTTTGTACTTAAATTTGAGAACATATCGGTTGCAGTTACTTCGACGTTATATATACCTAATTGATATGCATCATATGATGTATCATCAATTTTTACATCCATAGCGTCTAGGGAATCACGATTATCAGAAATAGCAAACATCGTCTTATCTAGCTTTGTCCCATAAAGAACTTCAATCTTATTAGCTTCGATTGTAGGTTTTTCTTTATCGACAGCAGCATAACCAACCAAACCAAATGTTGAAATACATAACATCGGAATGAACATAGCTTTACGTTTTAAAACATGCTCTTGCATCATTTCCAATAAATTCGTCTTAATATTACTATCCATTCGTTGCCTCCTTTCAATAATATACCCATTTAGAATTATAAAACAACGTTCACAAAAAGTCCACAATTTTCTTAAGAAATTCTTAAGAAATTAAAATTTTGTTGATTATATCAATATTTTTTGAATTAACTTTTTTTGACATTTTTTTATTTTTTATCATTTTTCTATACAAAGTATTCACTTTTTAATCAATTTTAGACATATTATTATGTTCATTTCATAGAATGAGTTGAAAAGGAGAATGCTATGATTATTGTCTATTTTTCAATTTATTGTTTTTTAGGATATTGGCTTGAATCTATTTATGTTTCGTTATTTCGTAAAAAATGGATCTCATCGGGTTTATTGAATGGTCCATTTATTCCCTTATATGGTTTTGGTGCTTGTATCCTTATATTATGCCAACCCTATCTTCATTATTTTCATCCATTTTTCGTATGTCTTATCGGTGGAATTTGTATGACTTTATTAGAATTATTAAGTAGTTATTATATTGAACGATTTTTTCACACTCAATGTTGGGATTATTCTCATCATGCTCTCAATTATCAAGGGAGAATATGTTTGGTATATTTTATTTTATGGTGTTTATTAAGTGGTTTATTCATTTATATAATTCATCCATTTATTTGCTCACTATCATTACGTCATGATGCCTGTTATCTGATAAGCCTGATTTACATTTCGTTTATTTTAAAAGCATATGGTGATCGTTTGTTAGCAACAAAACAAAATGGTCTCAATATTCATTAAAAAAAGAAGATTTTTCAATCTTCTTTAACCAAGATAAGCTTCTCTTACCTTTGGATTATTTGCAACTTCATTGGCTTTCCCTGATACAATAACATTTCCAGTTTCAAGAACATAAGCACGATCAGCAATTGAAAGTGCTTTATTTGCGTTTTGTTCAACTAATAACACCGTTACTCCATCTTTATTAATACTTTTAATAATGTCAAAAATTTCATTAACCAAAATAGGTGATAACCCCATTGATGGTTCATCTAACAATAATAGCGTTGGTTTTGACATTAATGCGCGCCCCATTGCTAACATCTGCTGTTCTCCACCTGACAGTGTTCCAGCCAATTGATTTCTACGTTCCTTTAAACGTGGAAATCTTTGATAAACCTTTTCTAAATCTTGTCCTATTTTATTATCCGTACGTAAATATGCACCCATTTCCAAATTATCTTGAACCGTTAATTGAGCGAAAATACGTCTACCCTCAGGAACTTGAGCTAAATTTTTGGCAATAATTTTATGTGCAGGAAGTTTTGTAATCTCATCCCCCATAAAAGATATCGTACCACTTTTAGGTTTTACCAATCCACTAATAGCATGCATGATAGATGTCTTTCCAGCCCCATTAGCTCCAATCAAAGCCACAATCTCACCTTGATTCACTTCAAAACTTACATTTTTAATCGCATGAATCACACCATAATAAACATTTAAATGATCAACTTTTAACATGGTCATCCCCCTATTCTTCATGTCCTAAATATGCTGCAACCACATCAGGATTATTTTTAATTTCATCTGGAGTCCCAAATGCTAAGACTGTACCAAAATTTAAAACTGCAATTTTTTCACAAATCCCCATAACAAGTTTCATATCATGTTCAATCAATAAAATCGCAATAGAAAATTTTTCTCTTACAATCTTTATCGTTTCCATTAATTCTTCTGTTTCAATAGGATTCATACCAGCTGCAGGTTCATCTAACAAAAGAAGTTTAGGTGATGTTGCAAGTGCTCTTGCTATTTCTAGTTTACGTTGTTTTCCATATGGTAAATTTCCAGCTTTGACATCAGCATATTTTTCTAGATCAAAAACACGAAGTAAGCTCATAGCCATTTCCTGCATAGCCTCTTCACCTTTAAAATAACTTGGAAGATGAAGAATAGATGATAATAATGAATAATTTTGAGAATGATGCAATCCAACCTTAACATTATCAATAACACTCATTTTTTTGAACAAACGAATATTTTGAAATGTTCTTGCAATCCCTAATTGTGTAATTTGCGTAGGTGTCATCTTTAAAAGTGACTTCCCATCAAAAAGTATTTGTCCACTCGTTGGTTTATAAACACCTGTCAACAAATTAAATACAGTTGTTTTTCCAGCTCCATTTGGTCCAATCAAGCCATATAAATGGTCTTTATCCATTTCAAAATTAAACTCATCAACAGCTTTTAAACCTCCAAATTGGATTCCTAATCCCTCTGCTTTTAACAAACTCATCAGTCATCCACCTCCACTGTCTTATTCTTAAAAAATTTAGCTTTAATACGAGGCACTAAATTTTTTTCTTTGATAATCATTGCAGCAATTAAAACAATTGCATAAAGTAACATACGATAATCCGCAAATGCTCTTAAATACTCTGGCAATATCGTCATGATAATAGCTGCTATAATAGAACCTTTTAAATTTCCTAATCCACCTAATACAACCATAACCAGAATTTCTACTGATTTATTATAATCAAATGTAGAAGGAACCAGCATTCCCATATATTGAGCATATAATCCACCTGCAATCCCAGCAAAGAAAGCAGAAATGGCAAAAGCTAGGATCTTATAATACGATGTAGGAATACCAGATAATTCACTGGCTGTTTCATCTTCACAAATAGAAATAATAGCACGCCCATGACGTGATTTAACAATACAGTAAATGACATAGATTGTAATCACAGCACTTAAAAAATAGACAGAAAAATCAATATTCATTGCTTGAAATCCCATCAATCCTTTGGCACCATTTGTAATACTTAAATTAAGCATAATAACACGTATGATTTCATTAAATGCTAAAGTAATGATACAAAGATAATCACCTTTTAATCTTAATGTTGGTATACCAATAACAACGCCAATCAGGCAGGCAGCAATAGCACCAATCAATAAGCTTAATAAAAATGGGAAATGAAGATATAAACTACATAAAGCAGATGTATAAGCTCCTACGGACATAAATCCAGCATGTCCTAAAGTTAACTGTCCTAAATAACCACTCGCTAAATTCAAGCTTGTTGCTAAAATAACATTGATACAAGCCATAATGAGAATTCCTGACCAATAATAGTCAACAATTCCAGCACTCATTAAAAACATAATGATTCCATAAATAATCAGCGCCATGATAAAGGATATAATCAAATCTTTTATTTGTTTCTTTTTCATCCCTATCACCTACACTTTCTCTCTCATATTCTGACCAAACAATCCTGCTGGTTTAACTAATAAAATAAAGATTAAAATACCAAAAACAACTGCATCTGAAAAAGCAGATGAAATATATGAAATTGTAAATGCTTCAGCAACACCAATAATCAATCCACCTACCATTGCTCCTGGAATGCTTCCAATTCCACCAAGAACAGCTGCTATAAAAGCTTTGATACCTAACATGGCACCTAAATAGGGATTAATCAAAGAATAACTCATACCATAAATAATACCAGCAATAGCTCCTAAACCAGAACCAATGGCGAATGTTAGAGAAATGGTTGTATTCACATTGATTCCCATTAATTCTGCAGCTCCTCGATCTTCACTGACAGCACGCATTGCTTTTCCCAATTTTGTTTTGTTTATAAACAAAAGCAATAATCCAGTACAAATAAAAGTTAAGATAAGCGAAAGCAAAGCGACATACGTGATATGAGCGCCAAAAAAAGATACTGTACCACTAGGCATATATTGAGGAAAAGTTCTGGCAGCAGAGCCAAATAAAATCAAAAATAAGTTCTGTAACAGATAACTGACACCAATAGCAGTAATTAAAACAGCTAAACTCCCACTATTTCTAAGGGGCTTATAAGCCACTTTTTCTGTCACAACACCTAATAAAGCACATCCAGCAATGGCTACTAAAACACTAACAATAATGGGTGCTTGCACCATAGTTGTCATCACATAAGCCAGATATGCGCCAACCATAATAATTTCACCATGAGCAAAATTGATCATTTTAGCAATCCCATATACCATTGTATAACCAATGGCAACAAGTGCATACATTCCACCTGTACTTAATCCATTGATGATTTGCGTTAAAAATTCCATTTGTAAACCTCCTGACTTAAAAAAATAAAGGAGAAAAATCTCCTTTATTTTTCTTCTAATCTAAATAACTATATTCACCATTTTTAATAGTTTTTACAACCAATTCTTTTGTTGGATTATGTTGATCATCAAATTCAAAATGACCTGTAATACCATCATAATTTGTCTTTTCTAACTGTTCACAAATTTTAGCATAATCAGTTGTTCCAGCAGCTTCAACTGCTTTCAATAATACCCAAGTTGCATCATAAGCCATTGTTCCAAACATGTTTGTATCACTGTTATATTTTTCTTTATATTTAGCTACATAATTTTGTACATCTTCTACTCGGTCATCGAATGTATTTGTATAATAAGCTCCATTGAAAATAGATTTATCAACATCTTTAACTGATAAAACGCCATCCCAACCATCAGTTCCTAAGAATGTACCATTGTAACCAGCATTTTTAAATTGACCAACCATAGTTGCAATTATTTCATAATAATCTGGAATATAAACAGCATCTGCTCCTGATTGTTTTACTTTTGTAATATAGCTTCCAAAATCTTTTGTATCCTTTGGATATTTTTCTTGTAACACAATTTGTGTGCCATCTTTATTTGCCTGAGCAACAAATGAATCTGTACATCCCTGACTATAATCACTACCACTATTTGTTAAAATAGCAACTTTCTTAACATTAATACGACCATCACCAATAGCTGTTGCAATTGTCTGACCACCCATTGAGTCATTAGAACATGTTCTAAAGTAATTGCTTCTTGTACTTCCATCATTATTTAAAGTAATACTATCCCCAGAAGTACTTGGTGAAACAATAGGTGTTCCATCAGCTTTAGAAGCCTCTCCTAAAGCTAAACCTTCAGCCGTAATAACAGGACCAACAATTCCAACAACCTTTTCACCTACTAATTTTTTATAAGCATTCACAGCATCTGTTTCCTTACCTTGAGAATCTTCAGCTAGTAATTCTACTTTATATTTTGCATCATCAGAATTATTATAATCTTCTATGGCAAGTTCAATAGTATTTTTAACTGGAATTCCATAAGTTGATGTTTCTCCAGTTAATGGACCAACAAATCCAATTTTAATTGTATCCCCTTCTTTTAATTCTGTAGCTGAAGAACCACCAGTTCCTCCACCACAAGCAACCAACATACTTGACACAGCCATTAAAGACATAACTTTTTTTATATTCATATATCTCTCCCCTTTTTTTAAATATATTCATTATTATACTTAACATTTTATACAAGTCAACAAAAAATAACTTTATTTTTTCAAATATTCTAAAAATCATAAAAATATTTATTTATTTAATAAAAAATATATTGTTTTATAAAACAAGGAGTGGATGTTTCCACTCCCTATTCAATACTCTTTAAAGATTCCACCATATCAACCTTATTTAAAACATGTCGCATTGTGAAATTAATAAAATAAGTAAAACCTAAAGTCATAATAATAGCATATATATAACTAATGATATTTAATTGTCTAACAAACATTGTCATATCCAATTCCACCGTCAAAATAATAAACTTGTGAAGGAAATAACCAAAAATCATTCCCAGTAAAGAACCAATCACTGATAAAAGAACATTTTCTCTAAAGATATAGTCATAAACTTCTTTACGTCTAAAACCTAAAACTTTAATCGTTGCAATCTCACTTTTACGTTCTTGAATATTAATATTTGTCAAGTTATAAAGGACAATGAAATTTAAAGCTCCTGCACAGACAATCAAAATAACAACAACCAGATTTACACTTTGAACCTGTTTATCAAATTCTTCACCAATTGATGATACATTGCATAAATTTCCATAACCTTTGTCCTGCATATAAGCTTCCAGTGTTTTTTGACTCGAAGCACGATCATCCTGTAAAATCAAGAACGCATTATTCACTTCCAGATCCTGTAATGTCAATGATTCATATAAAGTCTGGGACATATAAATATAATTCATAAAATAGTTTTCTGTGATACCTGAAACCTTTACACTATACTTTGTTTCATTGAGTTCAATATCAATTGTATCATTATCTTCCACACCAAGCAATTCAGCTGCTTTTGCGGTTAAAATAACACCTTCATCATCAAGAACCAAATCTTTATATGTCTGATAATTTCTAAACTGAACAAAGTTTTTCATATTATCCATTGATTGATAAACAATTAATGAACCATATAAATCTTCTTTATCTTTTAAGATATTAATACTCTTATTTAAAACATATTCCACATTTGCAACTTCGCTACGATTCAATAAATCTTTTTGATAATTCTGTGCTGTTTTGGTTGAAACACTATCTTCTAAACGAACAAGATAATCATATGTAAAAACATCTTGATATTGTTTATCAACAACCTGTGATACAGAAGATTTAACACCAAAGCCGGTAATAATTAAAGCTGTACATCCAGCAATCCCAATCACAGACATAAAGAAGCGTTTCTTATACCTAAAAATATTACGCATTGTTACTTTCTGATTGAAAGACAAACGACGCCATAACCAATGAATTCTTTCCAAAAGAATACGTTTTCCAACTTTTGGTGTTTTAGGTCGCATTAAGACCGCTGGCATCAAATTCAATTCACTCATACAAACAAAGAGTGTGACTGCCAAAATAACAAATACCGATATAAAAACTGTTTCCAGCAAAACCCATGTACTGGCATAAATCAAAATAGGTGCATCCACTTGAAATAACATTAAATTATATAAATAATAAATAATACGTGGGAAAAATTGTGTTCCTGAAACAATTCCTAAAATACAAGCAAAAAAGGTTGCAAAAATAACATATATGATATATTGCTTCATGACATCCCATTTAGAATAACCTAAAGCACGTAATGTTCCACTTTGACTTCTTTGTTCTTCCACCATTCTCGTCATTGTTGTTAATGAAACCAAAGCTGATACAAGGAAGAACATTAATGGGAAAATATCTGCAATAGAAGAAATAGAATCCTTATTAGAATCAAAATTCACAAGTCCTGAATTTTCATGACGTGTTAAAGTATAAAGCCTTCCTTTAGGAATCTGATCCACTTGATCTCTGGCTTCATCTAACTGCGATTTTGCCTGATCTAATTTGTCTTGAGCTTTTTCTAATTCATTATTTGTTTTCAGTTCTTCTAAAGTCAATTGATTTTCTTGTTGTTGAATTTCAAGCTTAGCCTTTTCAATCGCAATAGAAGCTTCATTCAATTGCGTCAATCCATCTAATGAGGAAGATGCATTTTTAAGAATATCTCCCATTTTTTCTAAACTAGCTATTGATTTTTGCACTTCTGGAGAAATATTTTCAGTATTTTCATTTTGATAATTCTCAAGTTCTTTTTGTAAACTTTCTAAATTTCCTTTTAACTCCTCACTCGTACTTTCAATTGTTTCTAACATGTCTTGAATTTGTGAAGATGCTGTTGCTTGAGCTTTTAAATATTCAGCTTCTTTTGTAGCCAATGTGATTTTCGCATTCGTTAATTGAATTTTAGCCTCTAATATCTTTTCATCAAACAAATCTTTAGAATCACTATATGTCTGATAACCTTCATCATATTCTTTTTGGGCTTCATCTAATTTTGTTTTGGCATCACTTGTCAAGTCTTCATACAAGCGACTCATTTTTAATGATAAAGTACTTTTTATTTTTGTATTCACATCTTCAATATAATCATCATATGCCTCACTGAAAACATTATATTCTTTAGCTCCCTTTACACAGACAGAAATCTGATTATATAAAATATCTTCATCACGTAATTCATAAAGATTTTCTGGCATAGCTAAAAAATCATTGTTTTCATTTAAAATTTCAATATATCCAGCATTCGTTCCATCACCCAAAGTATTCGTTCCACGATCCGTAATAGCAATATAACGAACATCATTCACAACACCAACGATTTTAAAAGTCTTTTCACCTTGATCATTATGAATAGAAATCTCGTCACCAATCTGATAATCTTCTGCCAGCATTTCTTCATCAATGACACATTCATTGTCTTTTTGAGGATAACGCCCATCAACCAGATAAGGTTGATTAAGCATATCTTGATCATATTGTTCACTGGCGTAAACAGTAACTCCTGCCAGTGAATCATTATGATGAATCAAAGCATCAAATTGATAACCATATTGAATATCTTCAATACCCGATATATTTTGAATTTCACTAATATCATCTTTGGAAAAACCTAATGATGCCATATATGTTAAATCAGCATAATGGTGTTTGTCCAAGTAATGATCCATTGATTGAGTCATTGTTCCCGGTGTATTTCTTAACCCTGCAAAAAAAGCCGCACCTAAAAATACAATCGCAAAAATGGAAAAAAATCTTGCTTTAGATGTTAAAATTGTTTTTCTGAGATTTTTCCAATAAGCTTTTTTCTTTCTTTTTACCATTCAATTTCCTCGATTGGTTGTGGGTTTTCATTGATTTCAACCCCATTGACCTTTCCATTTTTTAAATGAATCACACGATCTGCCATCGGTGCTAAAGCAGAGTTATGAGTAATCACAATGACTGTCATCTGATAAGTATCACACATTTCCCTTAATAAAGATAAAATTGCCTTCCCCGTCTGATAATCCAATGCTCCAGTTGGTTCATCACATAACAACAGTTTTGGATTTTTAGCAATCGCTCTAGCGATAGCCACACGTTGTTGTTCTCCTCCAGATAATTGCGCTGGAAAATTCATCATACGATCTGATAGCCCAACTCTTTCTAACACATTTCGTGCATCTAACGGATTTTTACAAATCTGAGAAGCCAATTCAACATTTTCTAATGCTGTTAAATTTTGAACTAAATTGTAAAATTGAAAGACAAATCCAATATCATTACGTCTGTATTCTGTCAATTTTTTTTCATCATATAAGGCAATGTTTTCACCATCGACGATAATCGAACCACTGGTTGGTGAATCCATACCCCCAAGTAAATTTAAAATTGTCGTTTTCCCGGCTCCCGAAGCACCAACAATAACGACAAACTCCCCTTTTTCAACAGTAAAATCAACACCATCACTGGCATTAATTGTAATATCCCCCATTGTATAGCTCTTAACTATATTTTTAAATTCAATTAATGCACTCATTTTTATAACCACCTTTTTTATTAGTGTATCACATTTTATGACAAAAAAAAATATGGTGTGAAGAATAACAAAAAATTCCATAATAAAAAAGAGTCGCTTTTTTTACAAACAACTCTTACTTTTTCCATAAAGAACGTGAAAAGAACATTAACAATGGGAAAATCTCCAAACGACCTGCCAGCATATCCAATGATAAAACAATTTTTGACAAATCTGTTAAACTAGAAAAATTTCCTGTTGGTCCAACAACACCAAGACCAGGCCCAACATTATTAAAACATGTCGCAACAGCACTAAATGCTGATGTAAAATCAATATTTTGTAAAGAAACAAATAAAAGTGATAAACCAAATAATAAGAAATAGAGCACCCAATAAACATGAATATTATTTAAAGTAGATAACGATAAATGTTTCCCTTCAAATACAACTGAAACAACACTATGTGGATGGAGCATATGCTTCATTTCAGCAATAGCACTTTTAACTCCAATAATAATACGTGAAACTTTCATTCCACCACCTGTTGAACCTGCACAGGCTCCAACAAACATCAACAAGACTAAAATTGTCTGCGAAAATAAAGGCCATTGTCCATAATCAGCAGTGACATAACCTGTCGTCGTGATAATAGATCCAACTTGAAAGATAGCATAACGAAAAGCTTCAAAAATAGAATGATATAAAGGTAAAATATTAAACGATATCGCAATGGCTGAAGCAAAGATAATAATAAGATACCAGCGTAATTCTTCACTTTTAAAAGCTGCTTTGAATTTTTTAATCACAACAAAATATATCAAATTAAAATTAATACCAAATAAAATCATAAAAAAGGTAATAATTCCATCACAATAAGCACTATTATAATAAGCTATTGAAGCATTTTTAATTGCAAATCCACCTGTTCCAGCAGTTCCAAAACTATTTAATAAACTATCAAAGAAAGGCATTCCACCCAACATCAACAGTATGACTTCAAGAATTGTTAAAACTGTATAAAGCTGATATAAAATCTGTGATGATACTGTTATTTTAGAAACTAGCTTCCCTACAATAGGACCTGGCATTTCTGCTTTTAAAATATGTAAAGTAGAGCCATTGGCATCTGGTAAAAATGCCACGACAAAAACCAGAATCCCCATACCACCAATCCAGTGTGAAAAGCTACGCCAGAATAGACTGGCATGAGATAAAGCCTCAACATCTGTTAAAATAGATGAACCCGTTGTTGTAAAACCTGAAACTATTTCAAAAAAGGCATCTACATAAGAAGGAATTTCACCCGTCAAGCAAAAAGGAATAGCTCCAAAAATGGATAAAAAAAATCCATGCTGCAGCAACGACTACAAAACCTTCTTTAGCATAAATGATTTTATTTTGAGGTTTATGTAAGCTCATAAGCTTTCCTATAAAGCATAATAAAATTGCAATCATAAGATATGCCAAACTTTCCTTTTCATGATAAATCATACCAATCAAGCATGGTAAAAGCATCAATAGCCCCTCAATCATGAGCATTTTACCAAGCGTATAAAAAATCATACGTCTATTCATCAGTAAGTTTCCTCAAAAATATCATTAATATCTTTAAGAGAGGTATGATAAGCAATGACTATAATACGATCGCCAACATTTAAAACATCTTGACCATTAGGAATAATTGTCTGATTTTGACGAATAATACCACCAATCAATAAATCTTTCTTTGTTTTCACTTGAGCTAATGGAATATTGCAATATTTTGTTTTTTCATCAACAATAAATTCAACTGCCTCCACTTCTTCATTGACAATCTTATATAATGTCTGAATACTAGAAGAACGATCATGATTTTCTTTGACACGTAAATAACGAATAATTTGAGAAGTTACTAAAACTTTTGGATCAACAATACTATCTATACCTAATTGATCAATAACACCATTCAGATTCATACGATTCACTTTTGCGATAGATTTCTTTACACCCAATTGTTTTGCTACTAGGGCTAAAACAATATTTTCTTCATCCAATCCCGTTAAACTGACTAAGGCATCACTTCTATTGACGCCTTCTTCCATTAAAATATTTTCATCACTACCATCTCCTTCAATAATGACAGAATATGGCAGTTGTTCAGACAATTGAATACAACGCTCATGATTTCTTTCAAAAATCTTTGTCTTAATTCCATGTACAGCTAATTGTCTTGCTAAATAATAAGTAATTTTACTTCCACCAATAATCATAACATGTTTGATTTTTTCTGATACAAAACCAGCATCTAAACAAAACTTTGTTAAATCTTTATGAGAACCAACAACATAAATATGATCTTGACCCTTTAAAATAAAATCTCCATCGGGAATCATAACCTTATCGTTACGTTTTACCGCACAAATTAACACTTGAGATTTTGTAACAGAAGACAATTGACTTAAAGCAATAGAATCTAGTTTCATTCCATTACAAATACGCAATTCAATAATTTCTACTTTTCCCTTCGCAAAAGTATCTATACGCATGGCTGATGCAAACAAAATTGTTCTTCTGATATCATTTGCAGCTTCCAACTCAGGATTAATAATCATAGAAAATCCTAATTTATTTTTTAAGATTTCACTTTGTAAAGAATAGTCAGGATTTCTAACACGCGCAATGATGTGCTTAGCTCCTAATTGCTTAGCTAATAAACAAGATAAAATATTCAATTCATCCGATGTCGTTACTGAAATAACAACATTGGCTTTATCAACACCCGCTTCTTGTAAGACTTGAAAATTGGCCCCATTTCCACTAATTCCTAAAACATCATATTGGTTAACAACATTTTCTACTTTCTGACTATTTTGATCAATAACAACAATATTATATCCTTCATTTGATAAATAATGTGTCAGCATTTGTCCCACTTTTCCTAATCCAATAATAACAATATTCATAATTCCTCCCACTATTTATATGTCTTTAGGATCTGTTCCGCACACATCATCCCATCAATTGCAGATGACATAATACCTCCAGCATAACCAGCACCCTCTCCAATTGGGTAAATTCCTTTCATTGATGATTGAAAGTTTTCATTTCTTAAAATTCTAACTGGTGCACTACTTCTTGATTCCACTCCTGTTAAAATTGTGTCCTCATCAATAAATCCAGGCATCTTTTGATTCATTAATAACAAACCTTCTTTTAAAGAATGATTAATGAAATCAGGAAATATCTGATTTAAATCACAAAGCTGATATCCTGGCTGATAAGTTGGCTTAATCTTACCTAATGGATTGACTTCATTATTTATATAATCCATAGCTTTTTGTACCGGAGCATGAAAATGCCCACCACCTAATATAAATGCTTTCTTTTCTAATTGTCTTTGAAATTCAATTCCTGCCAATGGATGTGAACTACCAAAATCATCTGTAGAAACAGTGACTAAAATAGCACTATTCGCATTTTGACCATCACGTGCATAATAACTCATCCCATTAACACATAGCGTTCCATCTTCATGTTGTGATGGAACAACATAACCACCAGGACACATACAAAATGTATAAACACCTCGTTTTCCACTTTGTACAGCAAGTTTATATGTTGCTGCCTTTAAATATGGTGAAGAAGCACTTTTCTTATATTGAATTTGATTGATTTTTTGTTGTGATTGTTCAATACGTACGCCTACTGCAAAAGCTTTTTGTTCAAGAGTCATACCTTTTTGATAAAGTAATTCATAAGTATCACGTGCACTATGACCAATAGCCAATACAAGTAAATCAGTATTCATCACTTCAGTCTGACCATGATGTAAAACAGTAACATGATAACTATCTGATTCCTGTTTAAAATCAATCATTTGTGTTTCAAATAAAAATGTGACTCCTTTTTCAATTAAAAATTGACGCATATTTTGAATAACTTGACGTAAATAATCTGTACCAATATGAGGTTTATGAAGATATAAAATATCCTCTGGCGCACCAAATTGAACAAAAGTTTCCAATACATAACGAATACGTTCATTTTTTATACCAGTTGTTAATTTCCCATCAGAAAAAGTTCCAGCTCCACCTTCACCAAATGCAATATTACTTTCACAATGCAAGCAACCATTTTCTAACAAATCAGCCACCGCTTTTTCTCTTTTTTCAATTTCCTGACCACGCTCAATGACAGTCACTTTCTGACCACTCATAGCCAAAACATAGGCACAAAATAAACCAGCAGGCCCACTTCCTACAATCATGACACTTTGATCATTTGATGGTAAATAATGATATTGATATGGTTGAACACGTTGAAGCTGTGGAAATTTTCTTAAATACTGCTCTTCATCATGAACCTGAAAATCAAAACTACATATAAAATGAACATTTTGTCTTCTTGCATCAATAGATTGTTTGACCAAAGTTACATTTCGAATTTCTTTTTCTCGAACATTCAAATATTGTGATATGACTTTTGCATAACGTTTTTCTCCTAATTTGACTTTGACATTATGAATTCTTAACATATACATTCCTTTCTATAGCCTGCGCTACACGATAAGCACTTGCCAATGCAAAATGCAAATTATATCCTCCACACATTCCTGCTACATTTAATATTTCCCCTATAGCAAACATACTAGGATATCTTTTTAATTCTAAATCATAAGTGACATCTTCTAATGATAATCCTCCTTTCATCACCTGTGCATACTGCGCTTCTCTGATACCTTGAATATCTAAACGATAATGTTTTAATAAAAAAGCCAGTTTTTGAATAGGAAGATCTTGATATTTTTGAAAATATGATGCAATTTTATGATTTAACATACCTTCTAAAAATAATGAAGATTGCTGAGATAAATATTGACATAACTGATTGTGACTTAATTCGTCAAAAAAATCAATATATAATTGATATTGATGATGTTTTTTATAAAAAGATGACAATTGCATAACAGCAATACCACTCACACCATAGTCAGTAAATAATAATTCACCTTTTTCCTGATGAATACACTTGTCATTTTCCATCAACGAAAAAGTCCCCTTCACTCTTACACCTTTTAAAACTTTTAAAACAGGTGATGTATAAAACTGAACTAAAGAAGGTAATGGTTCAATCACTTTTAATTGAAGCTGCTTTAAAATATGATAACGTGATTCATTCATGCCTGAAAGTTTCCCTGCTTCACTCCCCATGGCCAAAATAACAATATCAGCATGAAATGTTTGTTTTGATGTTACAATTCTATATTGATTTTGACATTCAATGCGGTGAACTTCCTGTTCATAAAAAAATAAAACACCCGCTTCTTGAGCACGTTGCATCAATACATTTTTTACTGATAAAGCCTGCTCGCTTTTAGGATACAAGAGATGACCCTGATATAGACAATATAGTCCTATTTCTTTCATTTGACTGACCATATCAAAATCTTGAATAATCGACTGAACAATATCTAAATTATCACTATCATAATATTGTTGATCCATATTTTGATTGGAAAGATTACATCTTCCATTTCCAGTTGCTAAAAGTTTCTTTAAGGGAGATTGATTTTGTTCTAAAACAATAACATCATCTTGAGGATATTTTTGTTTTAATAAAACAGATAAATAGACACCTGAAGCTCCAGCTCCAACAATCACTATTTTTCTCATAATTTCTCCTTTCTTCATTCAATTCTATATGAAATATAGTGATTATACCATTTTTTATTGAAAAATCACTAAAAAATGTTTATAATACTAAAGGAATTTTCAAAGGAGGAATTTTATCATGGGAAGAGCACATGAAGTGCGTAAAGTTGCAATGGCAAAAACTGCAGCTAAAAAAGCGAAATTATATTCTCGCTATGGAAAAGAAATTTATTTAACAGCAAAAGCTGGTGGACCTGAATTAGATGGAAATTTAGCATTAAGACGTTTAGTAGATAAAGCAAAAAAAGAACAAGTTCCTGCTGATGTTATTAAACGTGCTATTGATAAAGTCAAAAGTGGTGTAACAGAAAACTATGAACCTATTCAATTTGAAGGTTTTGGACCAGGAAACTCAACATTAATTGTAAAATGTTTAACTGATAATATTAATCGTACAATTTCTCAAGTCCGTCCTGCATTTACGAAAGCAAAATCTAAATTAGGAGCTGAAGGTTCTGTCGCTTATTTATATAATGTAGAAAGCACTGTTGTTTTAAGTGGTATGAGCGAAGACGAAGTTTTAGAAGCTTTAGTGATGGGTGATGTTGATGCTAAAGACATTACAACATTAGAAGATGGACGTATTAAAATAACAGGTGAACCAACAGATTTAAATAAAATCAAAACAGCTATTGAAGCTGTTAAAGAAGATATTGAATTTGATGTGGATGATATTACAACAACACCTCAAGAATATGTTGAACTTGAAGGTGATGATATGATGTTATTTGATAGATTAATGGGATTATTAAATGATTGTGATGATGTTGATGAAGTTTATCACAATGTTTCAAATTATGATGATGGAGAAGAAGAATAACATGTTTCGCATGTTATCTTTTTTTATATGAAAGTTACACATTTATATCATAGTGGTTGTTTAGTCGAGTTAGACAATCATTTGCTTTTATTTGATTATTATCAAGGTGAACTTCACCTTAATCAAGAGAGACCTCTTTATGTTTTTGTTTCTCATCGTCATTATGATCATTATAATCCCAATATTTTTAAAATTCATCATCCTCAAATCACTTATATTTTATCCAATACACTGCGTCATAAATATGATGCATATTATGTAGATATACATCAAACTTATCAAATAGATGATTTATCTATTTCCACACTGCTTTCTACTGATGAAGGATGTGCTTTTCTTGTCCATGTGGAAAATCAGACAATATATCATGCTGGTGATCTTCATTGGTGGCATTGGGAAGGTGAACCAGAACAAGACAATATATATCAAAAACAGACTTACCTCCAAGAAATCTGTTCTATCAAAGAACCAGTTGATCTTGCTTGTGTTGTTGTGGATATTCGTCAAGAAAAAGACTATTTATTAGGCTTAAATGCTTTTTTAAGACATGTTCCAACAAAATACATTTTACCAATTCACTATTTTGGACACTATGAAACAACAAAACTCCTATTACAAGAGCATTTAGACAATCCCTATCATGCTCAAATCCTGCCTGTTACCCATCAAAATCAGACATTTGAAATTCTCGTATAAAAAGAACCTTTCGCACAAAGGTTCTTTGCTTATTTTTGTGGTACAATTTCCAGCCAGTAATCATCAGGATCATGAATAAAATAAAGTCCCATTGCTTCATTTTCAAAACATATGCATCCCATGTCTTGATGCAATTGATGATATGCTTCATAATCATCAACAACAAAACAAATATGACTTTCATTTTCACCTAATTCATAAGCCTGTGGATGATCTTTTAACCATGTCAATTCTAATTGAAAAGAGGCTTCACTATCAGTCAGATAAACAAGTTTAAAACTTCCATCCGATGCTTCCTTTTCTCTGACAACAGTAAGTCCTAATGCTTTTTGATAAAATGCGATACTTTTTTCTAAGTTTGTAACATTAATATTACAATGATTAAATACAGCTTTCATATCGTCCTCCTATTCTTCATCTGGAAATACCGTTGTAATAATAGGTCTTCCTTCTCTATCAACTAATACTGTCAGTCCTGCACCAACGGAATTACTATGAAAAAGATAATTCACACCTGTTTCTTTATCAACCCATATTTCAGAAGTTTGAAGTATTTTTTCTGAACTATAAGTTTTTATAAATCTCTCATATTTTTTTGCCATAATCTTCTCCTTTTTTTAAATTATAACAAAAGAGAAGTCTAAATAAAAATATTTTTTCATATATTTTAAGGATTTTAGCACTTTTAAAATCATAGTGCTAAAAGTTCATATTCAGTTCATATATCATGCTATAATAATAGTTGTTAGCAAACAAGATATATGAGTGCTAAAACATAAGGAGGAATACAAAATGTTAAAACCATTACATGATTATGTGATATTAAAAAAAGAAAAAGCTGAAACTCAAACAGCAAGTGGAATCATTTTAACAAGTCCAAAAGAACAAGCAAGCAATCAAGCGACTGTTGTCTCTGTTGGGCCTAAATGTGATGAACACTTAAAAGAAGGTATGACTGTTATCTTTAAAGAATATTCAGGAACAAAATTTAAAGATAATGATGACGAATATATGATTTTAGAAGAAGAAGATATTTTAGCTATTATTGAATAGGAGGAATAAATAATGAGTAAAGAAATTCGTTTTTCTAAAGATGTCAGAGATGCAATGTTAAATGGAGTTAATACTCTTGCAGATGCAGTAAAAGTCACTATTGGTCCTAAAGGACGTAATGTTGTTTTAGATAAAGGGTTTGGATCACCTTTAATTACAAATGATGGTGTTTCAATTGCTAAAGAAATCGAACTAGAAGATGCATTTGAAAACATGGGTGCAAAACTTGTATATGAAGTAGCCAATAAAACAAATGATGTTGCTGGTGATGGAACAACTACAGCAACAATCTTAGCTCAAAGCATGATTCAAAATGGTTTAAAAGCTGTTGAAAAAGGTGCAAACCCTGTTTTAATGCGTGAAGGTATTGATTATGCAAGTAAGGAAGTTGCAAAATATATTTTAGATAAATCTCATAAAGTGGAAACAAGCAATGATATTGAAAGTGTTGCGACAATCTCTTCTGGAGATAAAGAAATTGGTCAATATATTGCTCAAGCCATGGAAAAAGTTGGTAGAGATGGTGTCATCAGTGTTGATGAATCTAACAGCTTTGATACAGAATTAGAAGTTGCTGAAGGTATGCAATATGATAAAGGTTATGTTTCTCCATATATGGTTTCTGATAGAGAAAAAATGACTGTTGATTTAGATAACCCATTAATCATGGTTACTGATCAAAAAATTAATACAGTTCAAGAAATCTTACCAATTCTTGAACAAGTTATGCAATCTAATAAACCTTTATTATTAATTGCTGATGATTTTGAACAAGAAGTGATTTCAACATTAGTTGTTAATAAATTAAGAGGAACATTTAATGTTGTGGCTACAAAAGCCCCTGGTTTTGGTGATAATCAAAAAGAAATCTTACAAGATATTGCCATTTTAACAAATGCTAAATTCTACAGTAAAGATTTAAATATGAATTTAAAAGACATGCAAATGACTGATTTAGGATCTGCTAAAAAGATTCATATTACAAAAGATCATACAACAATGATTGGTGGTAGTGGTGATAAGACTGCTATTGATCAACGTGTTAAAGAAATCACTGAACAAATGAATAATTCTAAGAGTGATTATGATAAAAAGAATTATGCTGAAAGATTAGGTAAATTAAGTAATGGTGTTGCTATTATCAAAGTTGGTGGAGCTACTGAATCTGAATTGAAAGAAAAGAAATTAAGAATTGAAGATGCTTTAAATGCCACAAAAGCTGCTGTTAGTGAAGGAATCGTTATGGGTGGTGGTGTTACATTAGTTAACGCTTATGTAGCTTTAAAAGACCAGTTAAAAGATTCTAACGTAGATAAACAAAAAGGTATTAAAGTTGTCTTAGATGCATTACTTGCTCCAATGGGACAAATTGCTGAAAATGCTGGTTTCAATAGTGATGAAATTGTAGAACAACAAATGAAAGTTGCTGATGGACAAGGATTTGATGCTAAAGATGGTGAATGGGTATCAATGTTTGATAAAGGTATTATTGACCCAACAAAAGTTACACGTAGTGCTTTATTAAATGCTGCAAGTATTTCTGCTTTATTTATTACAACTGAAGCAGGTGTTGCACAAATTAAAGAAGATAATCCAGCTCCTGCTCCAATGGCACCAGGAATGTATTAATAGAAAAGCAAAAAACATAGAGGTTCAATGTCCTCTATGTTTTTTCTTTTTTTGTTTAAGTTGATATTGTCCCCTTTCGTTTTCATCATATCATAACAAAAAAGGCTGTAAATAGCTTTTATCTTGCAAGTCCTTCTTCAATAGCCTTTTTTGCAACAGCCTGAGCTACAATCTGACTCACACGTGGATCTAACGCATTTGGAATAACATATGTTGGTGATAATTCTTCATCACTCACAAGTGAGGCCAAACCATGAGCCGCTGCCAATTTCATTCCTTCACTAATTTTTCTTGCCCTTACATCCAAAGCCCCTCTAAACAATCCTGGAAATGCCAAAACATTATTAATTTGATTTGGATAATCTGAGCGTCCAGTTCCCATGACGGCAACACCAGCATCAATAGCATCCTGATAAGGAATTTCTGGTTCAGGATTTGCCATCGCAAAAACAATTGGATTTTCTTTCATACTTTTGACCATTTCTGGTGTTAAAACACCTGGTGCAGAAACACCAATAAAGACATCAGCTTCTTTCATAGCTTCTGCCATTGTCATGCGTTTCGCTTGAGAATTTGTGATTTCAGTTAGTTCCTGAGTTAAAAAATCATATTGATCATAATCTTCTCTTGTGACAATACCATTGATATTAAATCCATATATTTCTTTAACACCCAATGCATGAATCATTTTGATAATAGAACTTCCTGCTGCACCAGTTCCACTTACCACAACAGTAATATCTTCAATTTTCTTATGAACAACTTTTAATGCATTCAATAAACCAGCTGTAACAACAATGGCTGTTCCATGTTGATCATCATGAAAGACTGGAATATCTAATTCGTTGATAAGTGTTCTTTCGATTTCTACGCATCGTGGTGCACTAATATCTTCAAGATTAATACCACCAAATGTTGGTGCAATAGCTTTAACTGTACGAATAATTTCTTGAGGATCTTTTGTATCTAAACAGATAGGCACAGCATCAATATTTCCAAACTTTTTAAATAGGACTGCTTTTCCTTCCATAACAGGCATAGCTGCTTCTGGTCCAATATCTCCTAATCCTAAAACTGCAGTTCCATCGCTGACAACAGCAACACTATTTTGTTTCCAAGTATATTTATAGACATCATCTTTATTTTTCGCAATCTCACGACATGGCTGAGCCACCCCTGGTGTATATGCTAATGATAAATCATGACTTTCTTCTAAAGGGACTTTTAACTGTACTTCCAGCTTCCCTTTTGTTTTTTCATGTAATTCTAATGCTTCCTGATATATATCTTTCATTTTTCTCCCTCTTTTCGTATCTATTATGCCACAGTTTTTACAAAATGAAAAGCAGATGTTTCCATCTGCTTTTATAATGTTGTCATCATAACAGTCATTTTACCATCATATGTGACTTCTTCTTGATCACTACATATAATAAAATGATCTCCCTTTTTCACTTCCATACCTTCCAATGTACCTTCACCTTCAAGAATACTTACCAATTGGAATGGTTTATCATTAATAATTGTATTTTCTCCATCCATTCTATAACAATCAACAGTGAAAAATTCACTTTCTACATATCTTGTTTTAGAACCATGATCTAAATGACTATTTGTAAAAAGTTTATTTGTTGCTAAATCAGCAGGTACATTTGTGACATCAATAGATTGTTGAACATGTAATTGTCTTTCATTACCATTTTTATCTTTACGATGATAATCATAAACACGATATGTAATATCAGATGATTGTTGAGCTTCATAGATTAATGAACCACTACAAATCGCATGTAACGTTCCAGATGGAATATAGAAGAAATCTCCTTTATTAATTTCAAAAGAATTTAATAAATGGTCATAATCATCATTTTCAATTGCTTTTACAAATTCTTCTTTTGTTTGAGCATGATGTCCCATAACCATTTTTGTTCCTTCATCAGCTTGTAAAACATACCAACATTCTGTTTTCCCTAATGAGTTTTCATGTTTGGCAGCATATTCATCATTAGGATGAACTTGAACTGATAGGTCATCTTTTGCATCTATAATTTTAACTAATAATGGGAATTGATCACCATTGACATTTCCAAAAAGTTCACGATGATTTTGCCATAACCAAGAAACAGTTTTTCCTTGATATTCTCCATCACTAATTGTACAATCACCATTTTGATGTCCAGAAATAGCCCAACACTCACCTGTGCTATCACTTGGGATATCATAACCATAAACATCTCTTAATTTATGGCCACCCCAAATCATTTCTTTAAAAACTGGTTGAATCTTTAAAATATGTCCCATAATCATCTTCCTTTCCTATATATTTTAAGAATTCTTCAATTTGATTTTCATGAAAAAGCTGAATACCACATTTTTGACACATTCTAGCAAAAACACCTTGTCCTTCGATTAATTGATGTTGAAATGATCCATCATAGATACCATCACAACCACAACTTGGACTTCTAAACTTCAACAATGCCACTTGAACATCATTTTTAATAAAGATGTCTAACGCTTTTTGAGCACCCAAAATATATTCAGTAGTCACATCCTGATGATTGATTGATTCAACTTTCAAGGGTTCCAAAGATTGAATTTCAGCAGGATCTCTTGGAATAGGTAATCCTCCTAAGACCTCTGGACAAACTGGTATAATGGAATGTCTTTTATCCATTTCTATCAAAATATCAAGAGGATGGCTCTTTCCACTATATGTACAATTGACACCTAGCAAACATTGACTAACCCCTATTTTCATTTTGAATAAGCTCCATAATTTCATAAGGATTGTCAACAATATAATCAGCTCCAGCATTTTCCAATTCCTGTCGCCCTCTAAATCCCCAAGTTACACCAATAGAATCTATATCAGCATAATATCCTGTATCAATGTCCACCTGACTATCACCTATAAAAAAACAATCTTTTTTATCAAGTCTCATTTCCATCAATGCCATATAAGTTGATTGAGGATCAGGTTTGACAGGATATAAGTCCTGTTGTCCATAGATAGCTACAAAAGTATCAGGAAATAGATGTTCTACAATCTGAATAGCTAAAGCATGTGGTTTATTTGTTACAACAGCTAATTTTATATTTTGCTTTTTTAAATAAGTAATAAGTTCTTCTATTCCATCATAAGGTATTGTATGATCTAAACAATGTTCGCGATATATTTTTTGGAAGTCTTGCAGACAAACATCCAATAAATCTAGATGTTCTGGACCTAAAGCTCTTTCCATCAATTTCTTAACACCATTACCAACAAACATATTATATTGAGAAATATCATGAGTTGGTAAATGATGTAACTTTAAGACTTCATTTGTAGATAATGCTAAATCTGTGATGGAATTAACTAAAGTTCCATCCAAATCAAAAAGACATCCTTTTTTCATATAAACCCCCTTTCACATTATAACAGTATTGAAAAAATAATGAAAGATGTTATAATGATTTTATGTCAAATGGGGTGAATTTATGCAAGATAATCAATCAAGAAAATATACAGACATTTTTACATTTATTGGTTATGTAATTGGATTTTTATGTATTCTTTGGTACTTTATATTTGGAGGAAATCCATTCTTACCAGTAATTGGTGTCATTATTATTTTTATAGGACGTTTTGTTGGATATGGTATTGATCTTATTATTGATTTAAAAGAAAATAAATAAAGTGATAGATTCCCTTATGGTCTATCACTCTTTTTATGTTTTATTTTTTTCATAACTAAAATCAAGCAAGTGATTAATGCTCCTACAATAAAAATAATAACAGCATAATAAGCTATTCTTTCCATCATTGATAGCTCAATATCTTCCGTTAAATGCATATCATATGAATAAAGCAAATAATCATCATTATAGATTGAAACTGTCCCTATCTTTTGACCACTTTTCATAGGTGCTACTAAAAAAGTCGATGTATCTACCTGATAAGATAAATCTTTCGTCGATATATTATTATCTATAATGATAGATAAAGTTTGTGAAGCTTGATATTCATAGCGAAACTGAAAAGATTGTAAAAGCCAATAATCAGCAATCGTTTCATCTTTTTTGTAAAGAACAATTTCATGATAATGACCATGAAGATATTGACAAACTGTAATTGCATCTCTTACATGATTTTGAGTATATTGCCCACTGGCATATGCTGTCACTAAAATAAATTGATGTCCATTAAAAGTCATGGTACTTGCTAAAGTTAATTGCGCTTCATCTGTAAAACCACTTTTTGCACCATCAATTTGTGATATATCCAAACCATAACTCATATAACCTCTTTGTAAAGATGAAGACCACGTATGATTTTTCATTGAACTGGTATATGTTCGTGCATTAAAAACATCTGCAAACGTTTGATTTTGCAAAGCATGATGCAAAATCATTGCCATATCATAAACGGTTGTATAATGCTCATTATGATGTAATCCTGTTACATTCATAAAATGAGAATTCTTTAGATTTAATTGTTCTACCAACTGATTCATAGCCATAACCATCCCATCAGTAGAACCATATGTTAAACGTGCTAAGGCATTACAAGCATCTGCACCAGATGGTAATAATGCACCATAAAGCAAATCCTCATATGTTACCAGTTCTCCAGCGTAAAATCCAGCTATTGTGGCTCCAGCTTCAAACAGTCCATCCAAATCTGCTTGTGTGATACGTACCTTTTCATGTATATCAGGTATTTTATCTAACGCTAAGCTCACTGTTAAAATTTTTGTCATACTTGCCGGATAGATTTTATCCTGACTTTTTTGATCTAAGTAAACCATTTGAGTTTCCTGATCATAAAGATAAGCATATTTTGAGTGTAAAGAAACTTGAAAATTTTCACTTGCATGGACTGGAACGATTCCAAGACATACAATCATTGTAATCATACAAGTTATTATCTTTTTCATTTTATTTCTCCTCTTTTTAAAAAAGATAGCTTGGTTTCTGAAATGACAATAGCAATAAATATTAAAATAAATCCTAATAAGATTTTAAATGTAAGAATTTCACCATAAAAAGCAATTGAAAATGCGACTCCAAATACAGATTCCAAAGATAAAATCAATGAAGCATTACATTCACTTGTATATTTCTGTCCCGTTGTCTGACAAAACATTGTTAATGCAGTAGCAAATACAACAAGATAAAGAATCTGCAAATAAATAGATGGCTGTATTTGCGTTATAATAGATAAATCTTCAGTTAATAAGGCAAAAACAAATGAAACCATGGCACCACCCATAAACTGTAATGATGTGAAAGCTCCTCCATCAATTCCTTTAGAAAATTTTTTGATCAGTAAAATATGACAGGCATATAAAAAACCACCACATAATGTGAGAAAATCACCTATATTCATAGTTAAATGTTCATCTAAAGATACACAGCCAATCCCTAAAACACAAATAAAAGCTGCAATGAAATTATAAATATCAGGACGTTTATGATAAAACAGCCATACCAAAAAAGGAACAATAGCACAATAAACAGCTGTTAAAAAAGCATTTTTACCAGGTGTTGTATAGTTCAATCCCCATGTCTGTACATAATAAGCTGCAAACAAACAGCTCCCCGTTAACAAACCACCTTTGATTTGCTGAAAATTGAGATTTTTTATTTTTTTGATAAATATAAGTGATAATAAAATAGCTGCCAATGAAAATCTTAAAAACAACAATACTGCTGGTGTTAAAAAATCAACAGCACTTTTCATAACAATGAAAGAACTTCCCCAAATCAAAGCAGCTATAAGCAACAATAAACTTCCTTGAATATTTTTTTCCATTTCAATCCCCTTTCAAAAATAAATGGTACGTATCGTACCATTTATTATTTATCCATGGATGACATCATGACAACGAGGACATAATTCGCCTTCCATTTCTGATTCTTCAAAATAATTCCAACATCTTGGACATTGAACACCTTTAAATTTTTCACTATGAATATAAGCTGTGTCATATTCTTCAAGATTTGTAGAATCATTGACTAACTGAACTTTAGCAACAATAAACAGCTGTTTTAAAACATCTGCTAATTTGTCCATATCTTGATATGAATCTTTTAAGCAAATAGTCACTTTTGCTTCCATATTAGATTTAATTTCTTTAGCATTTCTTAATTCTTCTAAAGATTTTAAGACATCTTTTCTTAATAATAAGAAACGATCATAATATTCTTTAATTACTTCTTCATTGTCTACTGGAAGCAATTCAGCTTTTGCTTCTAAGAAAATAGATTCAGCTTTATTTTCATCACAATGGAAATGATCATGTAATTCTTCACTTGTAAAGACAAGAATTGGTGATAATAATTTCATCATTGTTTTTGCATAATAATATAACACTGTTTGAACCTGTCTTCTTCTTAAGCTATCAGCTTTTTCAATATAAAGAATATCTTTTGTAAAGTCCATATAGAAAGCACTTAAAGTGTTTGTAAAGCAATTTAAAATTAATTGATTTGCTTCAGCAAAATCATATTGATTAAAGGCTTCTTCATAACCTTTCATTAACTGATTTAATTCAACAAGCATGTATTGATCAACACCTTCAAGTTTTGAGATTTCAATCAAATCACTTGCTTTAAAATCAGAAAGATTTCCTAAAACAAAACGCATTGTGTTTCTAATCTTACGATAATTTTCAGCAACTTGCTTCATAATATCATTAGAAATACGAACATCAGATTGATATGCAACTGAAGTTGCCCATAATCTTAAGATATCTGCACCATATTGATTGACAAGTTTAATTGGATCAACAGTATTTCCTAATGATTTAGACATTTTATTTCCTTTACCATCTAAAACAAAGCCATGTGATAAAACTGTCTTATAAGGCGCTTTATCATAAACTGCAGTTCCAATAATCAATGATGAGTTGAACCATCCACGATACTGATCACTACCTTCAAAGTATAAATCAACTGGATAACGATATCCTCTTTCTCTCATGCATCCTGTATGAGAAGATCCTGAATCAAACCATACATCCATGATATCTTTTTCTTTTTTAAAGATACCATTTGGTGAATGTTCATTTGTATATCCTTCAGGTAACAAGAATTTTTCTTCTTTTTCAAACCAGATATTAGAACCATACTGTCTAAATAAATCAGAAATATGTTTGAAAACTTCTTCTTCCATAATTGGTGTCCCATCTTCACAATAAATAATAGGAATTGGAACTCCCCAGCTTCTTTGACGAGAAATACACCAGTCACCACGATCTTTAATCATGTTGTAGATTCTAATATGACCCCATTCATTTAACCATTCGACATGATCAATTTCATCTAATAATTTTTCTCTAATCTTATCAATTGAACAGAACCATTGGTCAGTTGCTCTAAAGATAATTGGTTTTTTTGTACGCCAGTCATGAGGATAACTATGTGTAATGAATTCAAGCTTTAATAACACTCCTAATTCATCAAGTTTTAAAGTGACTGTTTTATTAGCATCATCAACATATTGACCAGCTAACCATTCACCACAGTCTTCCATCATGCAACCGTGTTCATCAACATTACAATAAATATCTAAACCATATTTTTGACCAACAATAAAGTCATCCATACCAAATCCAGGAGCAGTATGAACACATCCTGTACCAGCTTCAGCAGTAACGTGATCTCCTAAGATAACTAATGATTCACGATCATATAATGGATGCTGACAAGTAATCATTTCTAATTCTTGTCCCTTAAATGTTTTTAAAATCTGTTTTTCTTTTAATTCAAATTTTTCCCATAAAGAATCAACAAGTTCTTCTAAAACAATTAATTTTCCTTTCTCACTTTGAACAAGTGCATACGTATAATCCGCATTTAAACAAATCGCAAGGTTTGCTGGAATTGTCCAAGGTGTTGTTGTCCAAATCACAAAACTTGTATCTGTATCTAAAATACCTTTTCCATCTTTAACCTGGAATTTCACAAAAATAGTTGGACTTTTCACATCATGATATTCAACTTCAGCTTCTGCTAAAGCTGATTCACTTGATGGTGACCAATAGACTGGTTTTAATCCTTTATAAATTAAACCATCCATCGCCATCTTTGCGAAAACATCAATTTGATTGGCTTCAAATTCTGGTAATAATGTTAAATATGGGTGGTCATAATCAGCAAATGTTCCAACACGGATACATTGTTCTTTTTGAATTTCAACTTGTTTTAATGCATATTCATAACATTTTTTTCTAAATTCTGCTGTACTTAATTCTTTACGATTGACACCTAATTTTTGAATAGCATTTTCAATTGGTAAACCATGAGTATCCCATCCAGGAATATATGGTGTATACAATCCCTGCATGTTTTTATAACGACAAATCACATCTTTAATAATTTTGTTTAACATATGTCCAGTATGCATATTTCCATTTGCATATGGTGGACCATCATGGAAAACAAAATCATCATGTCCTTGATTTTGTTCAATGACTTTTTCATACATATGCGTTTCTTGCCATCTTTGAACGTAACCTGGCTCCTTTTTAGGAAGATTTCCACGCATTTCAAAATCTGTTTTAGGCATTAATAATGTGTCTTTGTAATTCATTGTATTCCTTCCTTTCTCAAATAAAAAAACGTCCTGTTAAAGGACGTGATGACGCGGTACCACCTTTATTCATATCTTAAAGATATGCTCTCTATATCTTAACGCGATGAACGTCTTATCCTACTTGATTTCAGATAAGCTACTCTTAGGCTGATTCATTATAAGTTCCCCTTATTTGCTTTTCACCAACTGCAAACTCTCTGTAAGTTTTCCTTATAAACTGTCCTTGTCATTGTATTTGTTTTCTTGTTCTTCTTTAATTAAACTGAAAATTTCAGATTTGTCAATAGTTTCTAGCATTTCTTCGCTCATTTTTACAACATTTGCTCTAAAATCAATAGCTTCCTGTTTAAACGTATCCATATCTTTTGACAAACCACGCACATATTCCATTGATTCTTTAAGAATCATATTGGCATTTCTTTTGGCTTTTTCAATCAATTCACTTGCTTCTTTTAAAGCCAAACGCGCAATTTCTTCGTTAGTTTTCTCATGTACAGATATTTGTTTTGTAAGTAAAGTGTTTTGTTCTTTTAATTCAGTCATTTCTTCTTCCATTGACTGAATCTTTTCCTTTTGTTTTTCAATTTCCTGTTTTAATTCACCAATACGATCATTGACTTCAGCAATGTTATAACCACGAAATTGCTTATCAAATTGTTCCAATCCTTCCACCTCACTTATAAAAGTATCCACTTACAACATAATTTCCCTGTCTTGTTTGCTTATTTTCATCCACAATTTTAACACGTCCATGATGTTTGAAAGATACCATATCACTATTATGACACAAATAACTCACTTCTTCAACAATTTTATAATTGACTTTGACATGTCCATTACGAATAGCTTCACTAGCTAAAGCACGTGGTACTTTAAACATCGTTGATACCACTTTATCCAAACGCATACTCGATAAAATAAAAGAACGAGATGTATAGTCATGTACAATTTCAATATCTTCATGACATTCTTGAAGCTTTATTTTTGATTTTTTTATTTGTTTTAATGTTTGGATAATATAAGGATAAGTTTGTTTTGTACAAGCAAAAAAACAACGCTCTCCATCAAAAATATCACCAATACACTCCCTTTTTATACCCAAATTCATTAAAGCTCCTAAAATATCCTTGTGCTGAATGCGTCCAAATTGCTGGCGATATATGACTTCAACCAATTGAATTTCAAAGTCAGACTTTTCAATTTCATAAAAATCTGGACAAATAATCATACGCTGATTTTCAGCATTTGTAAAACCACCATAACTTAAGACTTTCAGCTCTTTACCGATAACACTTCTTACTATCTCCTGTTCATGAGGATTATAGAAAGGTGTTAATACCATTCTTTGATGATGCAGTGCCTGAAATTGATAGTCTAAAATTTTCTTAACAAAAACTTCGTCGCCTTTAAAATGTTCTAACATCATTCAAAAAGAAAGTATTAGCAAGTTTTTCACTTACTAATACTTGTTTATTCATCAGTTTCAGAATCATCCATTGTAATATTGCCAGAAACGCCAATATTCTTAGGAGTACATAAGAAAATTTTAGGTCCGATTTGTTGAATATCTCCTTCAATCGCAAAAATAACACCACTTAAAAAATCAATAACACGTTTAGACTGTTCTTTCTGTAAACGATGCAAATTCACAACTGCAGCTCTTTTTTGTTTTAAATACGTTGCAATTTCCTGAGTTTCACTATATGCACGTGGTTCAAATAAAATCAAATGACTATCTTTATTTGCACTTAATGCTTTCATAGCATCAGTTGTTTTTGTAGATTTTGCTTTTTCAAATAAACTTGTTGATTTTACACTTTCTTCTTCAGTATCTATTTCTTCATTTTCATAAACGTCATCATCATCTTCTTCAAAAAACCATTTTTTTACTTTTTCTCCGTATCCCATGAGGTAACCTCCTTACAATCTTTATATAATTATACCATATAATGTGTATGAAAAAAAGAGGAAAATACGGGAAATATCACCTTCTTCATACCATTTATTGACATTCAACATGTACCAAAATAACATCTTCACCAATGGTAATAATATGTTGAATAGGTATAACCAAAGCTGGTGGTCCTTTAAAAAAACATATGAATTTAAATGCTGAAAAACGTTCAACAATTAAAGCCTGTATACATTGACAACAAGGATCAATTTCCAAATCAACAACATAACCAATCTTACAACCTGATGAGGCATCAATGACATCTTTACTTTGTAAAGTTAAAAAGCGCATTTTATCACCACTTTAATATATGCTTTTATCCTATCATATATTTCTTTAAATGTGATAAAGCCTGTTTTTCAATACGAGAAACTTGTGCTTGAGAAATCATTAAATCTTTAGCAATTTCGCTCTGTGTTAAACCTTGAAAATAACGTTCATGAATGATTTGCATTTCTTTTTGATCTAAATGATGCATGGCTTTTTGTAAATCTATTGTCTTTTGAATATCTTCCATATGACTATGGTTATCTGGTATCTGACTTTCTAAATCAATGGGTCCATTGCCATCATTTTGGACTTCCTGTGATAATGATGTCACACTGTGAGTAGAAGATAATGCTTCAACTAACGTATATTCATCAACATTTAAACGTTGAGATAATTCTTTTATAGATGCTTCTCGATTATATTTTTTCATATATTCTTCATTAACCAAAAGCGCTTTATAAGCAACATCTCGTAACGATCTTGGAATTCGCATAAGAGAATTTTCTCTTAAATAACGTTTCATCTCACCTTGTATAAGCGGAACAGCATATGTTGAAAAACGAACTTCTAAATTCGTATTAAAATGATCTATGGCCTTCATTAAACCAATTACTCCAACTTGAAATAAATCATCTAAATTATTCACTCTTTGTTGGTATTTTTGAACAAGTGATAAAACAAGTTTTAAATTAGAGAGAACCAATTTTTCTTTTATACAGGAATCATGATTTTGATGATATGTTTTCAATAATTCTATTGTTTGTTGATGAGATAATTTTTCATAATTTTCAATATTTGTTCCATTCAGTTCTACTTTATATTTTGACATGGATTCAACTCCTCATATCAGAGTTTCACCATTTTATTTGACATTATTCATCATCTTTCAATTTATTTCTTAATTTTCTAATAATTTTCTTTTCAAGTCTAGATATATATGATTGTGAAATACCTAATATTTCTGCCACATCCTTTTGTGTTAATTCCTCATGACCAATCAAACCATAACGCATCATAAGAATCTGTTGTTCTCTTGGATTTAAATAATGTAAAGCATGATAAAATTTTTCTTTTTGATCATTATGTTCTATTTCATCTTGTACAATGTCTTTATCCGTACCAATGATATCAGATAATAATAATTCATTACCATCATAGTCAACATTCAATGGTTCATCTAAAGAGATTTCTTGTCTGAGTTTATTATTTTTTCTTAAGAACATTAAAATTTCATTTTCAATACAACGTGATGCATAAGTTGCTAATTTAATGTTTTTATCCATATTAAAAGTATTCACTGCTTTAACTAAACCAATCGTTCCAATACTAATTAAATCTTCTATGCTACCATTTTGCATAGAATCATATTTTTTAGCCACATAGACAACGAGCCTTAAATTATGTTCAATTAATAAATCCTTTGCTTTTTCATCACCATTTTGTAATTTCAATAAAGCTTCTTTTTCTTCTTTACCTTTTAATGGTGCTTTTAAAACATCATGTCTACCAATATAGAAAAGTGATTTTCTTTTTAATACCCATTCCTTCAATAATAATAAGATCATAATAATCCTCCCATTAACTGTTGATTTAAAATGCAATCATACTGATTCGATGATATAATTCCAGCATAAACATCGTGTAATGTTTGATGATGAATTGTAATATCAGGCAATAAAATTAAATCAATTTTTTCCTGCTGACTCGCAGTTTCAATCCAAATATTATCAATAACAGTATAGTCACCGGCAAATCTTTGATTGATAAAAATAACTGGATAACCATGATATGTGACCTGATTACCATTATCAATAAAACCATAACATTGGTGTCCTTGAAAACAGACTTTAACCATTTGCTGATGAATACGATGACGGCATAAATCTATATAGAAATAGCTAATCAAAATAACTAAAACTGCAATAATCATGATATATCGTATATGATAGCCTTCCATCAATAAAACACCTTGAAAAATAATAGACGATGGTAATAACCATTGAACAAATGATAATATCGAAAAGTATATAAAAAGATATATAGGATAATATATATAGACAGACCGTTTAAAATAAAAAAATGTCAATATAAAATCATATAAAAGAATAAACCCAGTAAATAAATCAATAAATAAAAAAACAAATGAAATATTGTAAGTCAAAACATATAAACATAATCTTTTCTTTGTTATGCGTATATTTAATAAAAAAGATAATATTTCAAAACTCAGTAATATTAATAAAGCATTCATAAAATACGTAATTTCTATATAGACATTCATTTTTTCCACCCTCTTTCATTATAGAGAAATGGAATTAAAAATGATGTCAAAAAAAGATTGAAAGTACTCTCACTTTCAATCTTTCATTTTGACTATTCACTTGCCATAACATCCAAACGATGACGACGTTTCATAGCGTCTTTTTCACATTTATCCATTAATCCTTCAGCATGTTCTGGATTGACTTTAGATAATTGTGCAAATCTGTTTTCACTTAATAAGAAATCTTTGAATTTTGTGAAATCAGGTTCTTTAGAATCTAACTGTAATGGATTCTTTCCTTGTTCTTCTAAACGAGGATCATATCTTAATAAGTTGAAGTATCCACATTCAACAGCATGTTTTTGTTGTTGTTGATGATTTGCAAGACCACCTTTAATACCATGTTCCATACATGGAGAATAAGCAATAATTAATGATGGTCCATCATAAGCTTCAGCTTCTTTGAATGCTTTAATTGTTTGCATTGGATTAGCTCCCATAGCCACTTGTGCTACATAAACATGTCCATATGCCATAGCAATCTGTGCTAAATCTTTCTTGGCTACTGTTTTACCACCAGCAGTGAATTTAGCGATAGAACCAGCTTGTGAAGATTTTGAAGATTGTCCACCAGTATTTGAATAAACTTCTGTATCAAGAACTAAGATATTAACATTTTGATTATTAGCGATAACATGATCTAATCCACCATAACCGATGTCATAAGCCCATCCATCTCCACCAATAATCCATTGAGATTTAGTGACAAGTTCACCTTTCATATCTAATAATTCTTTGATACCTTCACATTTTGAAGCTTCTACTAAAGATACTAATTGATCATAAAGTTTTCTTTCTTCAACTCTTTGACCTTTGACATTTGCATATTGTTCTAATACAGTTTGAAGTTCAGGTTCACATTCAGCTTTATTTGCTTCAATGATTTCTAAGATACGTTTAGCCATATAATTTTCAGCTAATTTCATACCAAATCCATATTCAGCATTATCTTCAAATAATGAGTTAGCCCATGCAGGTCCTTGTCCATTTTCATCAATTGTACAAGGTGTTGATGGTGTAGAACCACTATAAATTGAACTACATCCAGTTGCATTTGCAATTCTCATATCTGCTCCAAATAATTGAGAAGCCAAACGATAATAAGGTGTTTCACCACATCCACCACAAGCACCAGATACTTCAAAGTATGGACGCATAAATCCAACACCTTTAACTGTTGTTGTTGGATAACGATCAGCTTTATATGTCACTTTTGAATAAATATGATCAGCTAAAGAAGCATGTGGTAATTCTTCTTTTACTGGCACCATAGATAAAGCTTTCTTTCCAGCTTTACCTGGACATTCAGTCACACATAATCCACAACCAACACAGTTATCTGGAGAAACTTGAATACGATAAACCAATCCATCTACATTTCTACCAATTGGTTTTAAAACATCATTTGAAATATCTTCTGGCATAGCTTTCATTTCATCTTCATCAATTAAGAAAGCACGAATTGTTGCATGAGGACATACCATAACACAGTTATTACATTGGATACAGTTTTCTTTTTCCCAACGTGGTACATCAATAGCAATCGCACGTTTTTCTTTAATCGCAATACCAGATTTCATTGAACCATCTAATTTATCCATAAATGCAGAAACAGGTAAATCATAACCATCTAAGGCATTGATTGGTGCAACGAAATTATCAAAGTAATCATCACCAGTTCTTGCTCTTGTAGCAGTCACTGTTAAATCAGACCAGCTTGCATCAACAGGAACTTCAACAATAGCATCTTTTCCTGCATCAATAGCTTTGTAGTTCATTTCTACAACAGCATCACCTTTTTTACCATATGTTTTCTTAGCCATTGCTTTCATATATTCAACAGCTTTATCAACTGGTAAAATTTGTGGGTTTAAAGCAAAGAATGCAGATTGAAGAATTGTATTTGTATGTCTTCCCATACCAATTTCACTAGCAATCTTTGTTGCATTAATGATATAGAATTTAGCATTTTTATCAGCTAATTGTTTCTTTAATTTATTTGGTAAATAATCAACAATTTCTTTTTCATCAAATTCTGTATTTAATAAGAATGTTCCACCATTCTTTAAGTTTTTCAACATATCATATTTTAATACATAGTTATCTAATGAACATGAAATGAAATCAGCATTATTGACATAATAAGTTGCACGAATTGGTGTATGACCAAATCTTAAGTTAGAGCGTGTAGCTCCACCAGCTTTTTTACTATCATAAGCAAAGTAAGCCTGTGAATATAAATCGGTATGATCTCCAATAATTTTAATTGAAGATTTATTAGCAGATACTGTACCATCTGATCCTAAACCATAGAATAAGCATGAAGTATAATCAGCATTAACATGGAAATCAGGGTCTTCTTTTAATGATAAATGAGTCACATCATCATTAATACCAATAGTGAAAGATGTAAATGGATCTTCATCTAATAAATGATCATATACAGCTTTGATTTGACCAGGTGTTGTATCTTTAGATCCCATACCATAACGTCCACCAATAACTTTGATGTTTGTATCTTTTAATACAGAGCATACATCTAAGTATAATGGTTCTCCAGTTGCTCCCATTTCTTTTGTACGATCTAAAACAGCAACTTTTTCAACAGTATTTGGTAAAACTTTTAATAGATATTTTGGTGAGAATGGACGATATAAATGAACTTTAATCAATCCAACACGTTCACCACGTTTATTCATTTCATCAATTGTTTCTTTAATTGTTTCAGTTACAGAACCCATTGCAATGATCACACGTGATGCATCGCTTGCTCCATAATATGTAAATGGCGCATATTCACGTCCAGTAATTTCTGAAATCTTTTTCATGTAATCAGCAACAATTTCAACAACAGCTTCATAATGTTTATTTTGTGCTTCTCTACCTTGGAAATAGATATCATCATTTTCAGCACCACCACGTTCAATTGGATTTGTATGTGGATTTAATGCGTTTTCTTTAAATTTTTTTAATGCCTCTTTATCTAACAAGCTTTCTAAAACATCATAATCCATAACTTCTACTTTTTGAATTTCATGAGAAGTTCTAAATCCATCAAAGAAGTGAATAACAGGAACGCTTGCCTTAATTGCAGTTAAATGAGCAATTCCTCCTAAATCCATAACTTCTTGAACACTATGAGAACAAATCATAGGCGCACCAACTTGACGACATGCATATATATCCTGATGATCACCAAAAATATTTAATGAACGTGTTGCTAAAGCTCTCGCAGCAACATGGAATACACCAGGCAATAATTCACCTTGAATTTTATACAAGTTTGGTATCATCAATAATAGACCTTGAGATGCCGTAAATGTAGTTGCTAACGCACCACCTTGCAATGCTCCATGTACAGCTCCAGCAGCTCCAGCTTCTGACTGCATTTCGATAACATTAACTGCTGATCCAAAAATATTTTTCTTTCCTTGAGCAGCCCATGTTTCCGCATTTTCAGCCATTGGAGAAGATGGTGTAATTGGATAAATACTTGCAACTTCACTAAATGCATAAGCGACATGTGCAGCAGCAGTATTTCCATCCATTGATAAATACTTTTTAGACATAATTTTCTTTCCTCCTATATCATATAGTATACTCTTATCAATAAGAAATTTCCACATGAAAAATTTATTTTCATCATAAAGAATCGAAAATTTTAATATTTTTGATTTCTCAAAAAATACACTTTTTTTATAATATAAAAAATGATAGAATAATGTCGAAAAATGAAAGGAGTTACTCATGAAAAAAAGAAACTGTTTTATTGGTCAATCGGGAGGCCCAACCGTTGCGATTAATGCATCTTTGGCAGGAATTATTCATGAATGTATCAAAAGCCAAAAATTCGACCATGTTTATGGGATGGTCAATGGAATTATGGGATTGTTGGAAAGCCGCTATATGGATTTGGGAGAGTTATTTAATGATTCACAAGCTTTAGAACAATTAAAACATTCTCCTGCTATGTATCTTGGTTCGTGTCGTTATAAACTACCCAATTATCAGGATGATCCTCAAACTTATGAAATATTATTCCATACTTTTGAACAATTACATATCACAGATTTTTATTATATTGGTGGTAATGATTCTATGGATACAGTTGCAAAACTATCAGCTTATGCCAAGTCTATTCATTCCCCTATTTGTTTTATTGGTATTCCTAAAACAATTGATAATGATTTAATGGGAACTGACCATACTCCTGGTTTTGGTTCAGCTGCTAAATATGTTGCAACTTCTATGTTAGAAATTGCTTATGACAGTTCAATTTATAAATTAAATGCTGTTACAATTGTTGAAATTATGGGGCGTAATGCTGGATGGTTAACTGCTGCCAGTGCGCTAGCAAGAACGCAATGCAATGAAGCACCTGACCTTATCTATTTGCCTGAAGTTCCGTTTTCAACGCAAAAATTCTTAGATGATATTCGTAAAGTTTTTCGTCATAAAAAGAATATTATTATTGCTGTCAGTGAAGGAATTAAAAATGAAAATGGAGAATATTTAGATGCTGATTCTAAATATACAAAACGTGATGCTTTTGGACATGTTTTGCATTCTGGAACTGGTAAAGTCCTAGAATCATTAGTTTATCAGGAATTCAAATGTAAAGTGCGTAGTATCGAATTAAATGTCCTACAAAGATGTGCTATGCATATTGCTTCAAAAGTTGATTTAGAAGAATCATTTCAAATTGGACAAGCGGCTGTTCAAACATCAATGGAAGGACACAGTGGTGTTATGATGACTTTCCAACGTGTTCAAAATCAGCCTTATCAAGTTGAGTACACCTATAAGGATGTTCTCAAAATTGCCAATTTAGAACAACGTATTCCTGTTGAATGGATCAATGATGAACATAATGATATCACTCAAGAACTTTATGACTATTTAATTCCATTGATTCAAGGCGAAGTTGCGATTACATATGAAAATGGTATTCCATGTTATAGTGATATAACACATTTACGTTATAAATAAAACATAAAAAAGAGATTTCACATCAAGTGAATCCCCTTATTTGGACATTCAAATAAGGAAGGTTCATTTCATAAAATCTCTTTTTATTTATTTCCAAAAATATATTGGAAAATAAATCTCTGATACCATTTCAATGATTGACTATATTGACGAATCCATTGTTGATAACAGCGAAGGAATTGAAACCATTCTTCATCACTTATTTCATGAGAAGAATATTTAGCTTTATAAGCAAGATTCTTTAAATCTTCATCATCAACATTATGCCAAGAAGATAATTCCCTTATTTTTCTATAATAAGTTAAAACTTTCTGATTGTTATTCATACGTCTTGTTTTGATCATCATCCAATGTGTTGTCAAATAACGATAAATAACAATGAATATAAAGATTCCAAATACCCCAGCAATAATCCATATATTTTGATGAGATGATCTTGTTGTAACATCTAAATCTACAGGTGTATCCTGTATTGTTTCTTCTTCAGGCTGTGTTGTTGGCACATCACTCGTATTTGCAGTCTGCTGATTTTGACTTGCTATATCATCAAGAACATCACTGATTTCTTCGATATTTCCTGCAGGTGTCATTTCATAAGGAATCCACCCCTTCATATTTTCATAAACTTCTATCCAGGCATGCGAACGATATTGAGGAATTTTGGCTTCACCATTATGAAAATCACTTTCTAGCATTGTATATCCTCTTACAAAGCGTGTTGGAATACCTAACTCCCTTAACAACAAAGCTCCAGCAGTCGCAAAATGAGTACAACTTCCTTTATGATTTTCAAACAGAAAGTATTCAACAAAATCTTTATCAAAAGGTAATGTTCCTGCATTCAAATCATATTCTGCTTGCTTAGCTAAAAGTTCCTGCACCTGTTGGACTGTTGATGCAATATCAAAATCATATGGATATTCAATATCATTTTCATATAATAAACGCGATAATTGTTGTTCTAATTCATCTGGAACATCTAAATAATGTTGATACACATAATCTTCATATTCTTCATCATACTGCTCAGAAATAAAATAGCTATTTTCATCTAGTCCTAATTGAGGATCTTCTTCATAAAGATATAAAACATCCAATGAATCAGAAGTACTTTCTATATATGAATCAAAAAGAACTGGATACTCTTGAACATTATCAATAAAATAGTATGGTACAAATTGAAAATCATATTGACGTTGTGGTAGAATTTCAACACTTTGAAAAGATGGTAAATAATTCAACATTAAAAAATCGCTATACATAGTTAAAGACTGACTATTATCATAATTTTCCGTAACCTCATGCCATTCATTATCACTGTAATTAGCAAGCGAATAAGCTCTCAAATAAGAAGAAAAAGGAATATCTGATTGTACTGTTAAAGCCAATCCATTAGTAAGTTGCACATTGCCTGTAGGTAAAGAACCATCAATATCACGACTCATACCCGTTTGTGTAGCTATTCCTAAAGGATTTCCCTTTCCGTTAGCAATCCAATCAATCATTTGTGATAAAACCGATGATGATTCTTGTTGAAACAAAGGATTTCCCTCTAAATAAGTAGATGCAGTTACAGACATTATACATAATAATATAATAATCACAATCTTTAAGGTATATTGTTTTTGCTGATATTTTAAAGCCACTGTAAATAATAATGCATAACAGATAAAGATAATAAAGCAATAACTCTCTTGAGAAGAAAGTTCATGATTAATAAATACTGGAAACATAAAGAGAAAAATTAAACTGATGATTTTAATTAACGAAAAATGCATTGTACATACAGTTGACACAATCAAATAGATAACTGGCAACCCAATTATGAATATAATAACTTGATAAAACATATCTCGACTATATAGTTCTAAAGGAAGTAATTCATCAAATTTTAAGAAATAATCAAATTCAATAACAGATTGAAGATTATTGAGAAAATAATGACACTCACTTTGAAATAATATAATCAACACTAATAATAAAATGATAAAAATGAATACACATGGTTTTTGAGGCATTGTCTGATATTTAATAAAATAAAGATAAAATCCTATTCCTATCACACCTAAAAGAATAATACTTATATATGTGTTTTCAGGAAAATATAAAGAATGATCATAATTTCCTATCAAACCTATACATCCTAAAATAATCATGAAAATATTAATGATATGGATGATGTATTGTTGAAAAAAGGAGTTGATTGTTTTTTTCATAAATGATACACCTCCAGATTCTGTCCCTTTATTTGATAAAAAGAACGTGACATGAAAGATTTATCTAAAGTTTTGATAGGATTTTTCATCATCCATCGAATGGTAGTTGCAAGATTATCAACAGAATGTATAGATTGCACATGCATATTTTGCACATCACATGAAGTTACAATTTCAAAAGTAATATTCTCTTTTAATAAAGAAATACATAAAGAATAAAAATAATCAAACTGTAAATCATAGAATGTATTGTTTTCTTTATATTCTATCGCAAGAGTAAGATTTTCGTGAACAGGTTGGCTTCCCACCTTAACAAAAAACTCTTGAAATTTTGATGACATATTCCAATGAATATGCTTAAGTTCATCCCCTTCACGATATGTTCTAATCTCAAAAATTTCACTATAATCATCACCTTTTTGATCTGTCAAATAATTTTCTCCTTGTTCATCCAATTGATGAACCTGATGAACAGATACATCTATAAGATGGTAATGTGGCATTACATCAAATGAATTTTGTAAGGATACAGTTTTTGAAAAAGAAAAACATTGTAATAAATCAAAACATTTTATTTTCTGAACCTGAATCGTATAATGACCACAATGAGGACAAGGAATCTCTACATCTACTTGCTGATCATGAAGACATACGCTTTTTTCAGCTACAATTTGAGAAAAAGCATCTATCATTTGATATTCAATTATAATCTGACCACATGGGATAGGTGTAACACTTTGACGACAAAAACTCAGGTTAATAGTTTCATCACGCAAACAATATGCTTGTTGCATTTTTATTGAGATTGTTGATTTTCGCATTGGGATAATACTAAACAATAGGCATATACATATTAAACAAAAAGCCATCAAAAACAATAAAAATGAAAAATACCCTGAAACAAAACGCCATAATCCATATAAAAAAGCAAGAAAACAAAAATATTTTAATAAGTTTTTCATACTTTTAATTGAGGTTCTCCAACTGATTCTAAGATTTCATCTACAATCTGATATGAAGAGACTTTGTTCATTTTAGCTTCATATGTCAGTATGAAACGATGAGCCAAAACCATTGGTGCAACATATTGGACATCTTGTGGAATCACATAATCACGGTCATTTAAAAATGCATAGGCTTTAGCCGTTTTCATGATAGCTAAAGAACCACGTGGTGATACACCTTGTTCAATTTGAGAATGTGAACGTGTTGCAGTAATGATTTGCATGATATAATGATAAATATCATCATGAACATATATCTGATCAATCATCTTTTGATATTGCAGTATCATCTCAGGCGATAAAACTGATTGTATATCATCTAAAGGATTAGATTTTTGACGTTGTTTCATCATTTCTATTTCCTCTTCAAATTGAGGATAACCTAAACTTAATCGACTCATAAAACGATCCATTTGAGAATCAGGCAATAGTTGCGTTCCAGCAGAGCCAAAAGGGTTCTGTGTAGCAATGACACAAAATGGCTGAGGTAATATATATGTTTTTCCATCTACAGTCATTTGTCCTTCTTCCATCAACTCTAATAAAGCTGCCTGTGTTTTACTAGATGTACGATTCATTTCATCTGCTAATAAAAGATGACAAAAAGCAATTCCTTCTTTATATTCAAATTGCTGTGTCTGTGGATTATACATCGTAAATCCAACGATATCACTTGGCATAATATCTGGTGTTAATTGAATACGGTGATAATCTAGCTGTAAACTTTTTGATAATGCTAATGCTAGATTTGTTTTTCCAACACCAGGAATGTCTTCAAGCAAAATATGTCCCCTAGAAAGTAAAGTAACCAATATTTGAATAATAACCTCATCTTTCCCAATAACAGCTTTTTTGATTTCATTGACTGTTTGTTTCATTTCTTGATTCATATTTTTTCACCTCATTCTATCTTTTCTTTAGTATAACAGATATAAAATCATTTCAAAATAAATAATAAAAAAAGAAATCTATTTTTCATAAATTTCTTTTTGATATCCAATAATAATTTTTTCACCATCAATAAGCAATGGACGCTTGATTAACATACCATTTTGAGATAATAACAATGCTGCTTCATCTTCATTCATATCATTTATTTTATCTTTTAAATTCATTTCACGATAAAGTTTTCCAGATGTATTAAAAAATGGTTTGATTCCTTTTCCATTTTGACGTATCCAACAAACTAATTCTTCTTGAGTCGGTGTTTCATTGACAATATCTCGTAATGTCACATCTATTCCCTTTTCTTTAAGCTTTTTTAAAGCTTTTAAACATGTACTACAACGCGGATAATATATAAATTGCATTTATGCCACCTCCATTAATGATAAAGCAACTCTTTTTTTCTTCAAATCAACATCATATACATATACATCTAAAATATCTCCAACATGACATACATCTAAAGCATGTTTCACTTTATGAGATGACATTTTAGAAATATGTATTAAACCATCATTTTTTAATCCAATATCAACAAAGGCACCAAAATCAACAACATTTCTCACAACTCCCTGTAATTTCATTCCTTTTTTCAAATCTTCAATTTTTAAAACATCTTTTCGTAAAATAGGAACATTATATTCATCACGAGGAGAGCGATGTGGAGATATAAAAGCTTCTATTAAATCTTCAGCCAAATAAGAATCTAAGTGTAAATCTTCTTGAATCTGCTGAATAGATACTTGTTCAATCACATCTTTTGCATGTTTTGTACCAATATCATTTTTTTGTAAATGAAGATATTCTAAAAGATGATTCGCATCATTATAATTATCTGGATGGATACTCGTTTCATCTAATTTCTCATTACCAGATAGAATTCTTAAAAATCCAACAGCCAATTCATATGTTTTTTCTCCAAGTTTTTTTACATTTTTAATTTGTTCACGAGATGTAAATTTACCATGTTCTTCACGATATTTCACAATATTTTTAGCTGTAGACATTGATAAACCAGATACATATTGTAGTAATGAAGGAGACGCTGTATTAATATTGACTCCTACCTGATTGACAACTTTTTCTACCACAAAATCTAACTGTTCTGTTAATTTCTTTTGATTCATATCATGTTGATATTGACCAACTGAAATAGCCTTTGGTTCAATTTTAACAAGTTCCGCTAAAGGATCTTGTAAACGTCTGGCAATAGAAACAGCTGACCTTTCTTCTACCTGATAATCTGGAAATTCTTCCTTAGCAATTGTACTTGCAGAATAAACGCTAGCTCCCGCTTCAGACACGATGACATATTGTACATCTAGATTATATTTCTTAATAAACTGTGCTATAAAGCTTTCTGTTTCGCGACTGGCAGTTCCATTTCCAATAGCAATAATTTCAATTTGGTATTTTTGAATCATAGACAGTAATATTTTTTCATCCTTAGTGTAATCATCTTTAGGTATAGTAATGAAAACTTTATGAATATCTAACACTTTACCAGTTGGATCAATAGCCGCTAATTTACATCCTGTTCTAAAAGCCGGATCAACCCCTAATACATATTTATCTTTCATTGGTGCCTGTAATAAAAGATTTTCCAAATTTACTGAAAAAACATTTAATGCCTGTTCCTGTGCTTTTTCTGTTAATTCATTACGAACTTCTCTTTCTACAGATGGGAAAATCAAACGTTTAAATGCATCTTTAACAGTATCTTCAATAAAGGTATCTAGCGAAGATTCACGTCTACGCATAACACCATTATAAATATATTGAATAAAGCGATCTGTATCAATATCAATAGAAACCGTTAATACCTTTTCTTTTTGATAGTCTAAGAAGTCACGGGGTTTCCCAAAACGAATAAGTTTTACGGGAAATCTCTTTTTTTGTTTTCTCTTATGCTGGTTTAAAATCACGGGAAATTCTATAATGGTATTATCAGGATATATCTTCTGAAATCTATAGAAAGAAAAAAAGATGAAACCCTCCCGACCAAAGTTGAGTCTCATCTTGTCCTAACGACAATATGATAATATTAAAAACCAGCAGAAAAATCAATACCATTAATCAAAAAAATTATTCCAATGTTATCTTTTCACTGGATTTGTCTCTTCTGTCATGTCCAAAATGCTCTCATAGAGGCTTGTCTGTTCATGGCTACTATAAAAGAAACTTCAAGGACAGCTCCATCAACATCCAGAGAGTCATATGCCCTCATTGCGGCAAAACTCATGCGCTGCTTCTTTTTCCCATGATTCCTTTCCTATCTGCTGTCTCCTTCGATGATATTGTTTCCATTCTTTCTGATTCAACAGATCATCTTATTATCGAACTGTCTCACATATACTATTTCATCGTTAAGCTTGGCAACTGCCCAATAGATGAACTGCTCATCTATAAGAAATTTTCCAGAAAACTGTATTTCTCTTTTCAAACCACATGACCTTTATGTCTTTCTGCTTCCATTTCCTCTATCATGAAGATGTAGAAAAAGAAAGGACGGGATGTTTTATGAAATTACAGATTCTATTGGCTTTGGATGGTGATGACGATGTGTGATAATACCACGACCATGTCCAGCTGCATCATTTCCCAGAATGATTTCCTTGTTTTCTTCAATATCGAGGACAAGGATATCGAAACATTCGATATCCATCATCAAAAGGATGGTATCTATATTGATGTGACACTGAAGAAGAAGCCCCACCAGTGTCCTGTCTGCCTCAACATGACAGACAGAGTCAAGGACTATAGTGTCAAGCATATCAACCATTCCATACTGACAAACAAGAAATGCATCATCAATTACAGAGCTCGCAGATATAGATGTCCAAAATGCCATAAGACATTTATGGAGTCCAATCCCTTCACCGTTGCTGGCTCAAGAATCTCTCTGGCGACTGTATATAATATCCTGGAGGATTTGAGAAAGCCAAACATGACATTCAGGGATGTGGCCGAACGATACCACATATCCCAGACAACAGCTGCACGTGTATTTGACTCATTTGTCTCCATATCAAGAAGACCTCTGCCTGAGTATCTGCTGATAGATGAGGTCTATGCATTCAAGTCTGCTCACAGTAAGTACGTATGCGTTCTTGTCGACTTCGAAACACAAAATATTGTCGATGTCCTTCCGTCAAGAAGAAAGCAGACACTCATGGATTATTTCTTCTCCATTCCTCTTGAGGAAAGGAAGAATGTCAAAATTGTTTCCTTTGACATGTGGGAAACATACAGAATCGTATCGAAAATCATGTTTCCAAATGCAATATGTGCAACCGATCATTTTCATGTGAAGCAGGAATTTGGAAGAAAAATTGACAGAGTGAGAATCGATGTCATGAATAAGTATTATTCCAGAAAAAAATATCTTGAGAAGAAAAAAGAAAAAACCAAGACTGAAAAGCTTGAGTTAAAGGAAGCATCCAAGCATTACTATGCATTAAAGAAATTCAACTGGATGCTCTTCTCCAATGACAATAGAATATTCGACCCCAACGAAAAGAAGATATACAATCATACCCTTGAGGGGTATTACAACTACTATGATATCCTTGAGTTCATGGTCAGACATGACCCTGTACTGGATCTAGCCTATGATCTTAAATATGAGCTGGATGAATTTTACAGCAGATCCAATGAAAAAAACGCATTGAAGAACATAGAAGAGCTGATCATATCCTTCAGGAATTCCCAGATCAAGGAAATGATGGATTTTGGGAATACACTGGTCAAATGGAAATATGAGATTGTGAATTCATTTGTGCCGGCAAATGGAAGACGCATATCAAACGGCCTGATTGAAAACAGAAACAAATCCATCAAGCTGCTGAAACACAGTTCAAACGGATACCTCAACTGGCATCGTTTCAAAACAAGAATCATGTACAGTCTCAATAAAGACTCAACATATCACCTGTATCCAATCAAAAACAAGGGGGATTTTACAGAATGATGACAAGAAAAAAGATTTATACACTGATTGTGGACAATCATGATGTAAGCATTATCAGCAGACAACGTCTGCTGGAAGACATACTATACAGACTCAATATGATATACGAATATGCAGATGAACTGGATGACTTGACTCAGGAAATCAATCTGAAGTTAGATAAACTGATAGAAAAAGCAGAAAAAAAGAACCATGACCCATCATCAGATCATGATTCTCCTATACAGTTTTAAAATTGTGGGAAGAACAGCCTTCCCACAATTTCTTATAATCCAAAACCCCACAACCCCGTGTTATTTTAGATTACCAAAAAAGATAGAAATCAAGTTTTTCACTTCTTGATTTCTATCCTTTATTTTAAAGAAGAAATATTATCTTCAATGTGATTTATTTATATAAATGTTATAAATAACGATGACACTCAATTATCTATTTGCTTATCATTACTCAACTCTATCTTATTGTTTTATTTCTTAAAAACTCTTTTTTATTTCCATACATATCATTTGAAATATTCAATAAGACTTCATTTCATATTGATAATCTCATGAATAATGTTTCCATATTTTCTATAAAGCGATATCATTATGTCCTTTTTTACTCATTTATCATGAATTGATAAACTTTCTCATTCACCCATCATGATCACTCTTTATTATATCATGAACTTTTTTATATTTACGGCCTATCTTTCCCAGGCCTATTGTATGTTAGGGGGTAGAATATCTCTTTCCAATCTATAATCTTTTGGAAGATCAAGATTGTCAACGAATTTAAGTCCTAAATACAATGTTTTTTCTTTTATTTTTCTTCCCATCATTTTTAAGACCTCCTTTCGTTTCTTTCCTTTTCTTCGCTTATATTTTAACACACTTTTTATAAAAATGAAAGCCTTTTCATTTTCGTATTATGAAAATTTATCGAATAAATTTCTCCCATATAATCAACTCTTTTTGAGCATCTTCATGAGAAGATGAAGCATGAATAATATTATCAACAAGACGATATTCCTGATCAGCTAATTCATAGCTATCACAACTCAATTCTCCACGAATACTCTGTGGATCTGCCTGTATTGGATTTGTCTTTCCAACAATTTTTCGAGAATACGTAATAATATCTTCATCACCATCATAACTCACTTTCATAGGCATAATATAGTGAGGACCATCAAAATAGAAAGTATTAAATAATCTTGCAGGAAAATTAAAATCCTTTCCCTTTTCGTCAATAACGTGATGATAATGTTCCAATAAAATCTTCATGACATCTATATCTACCTGCACGACTTGTGATTTTTCAACATGTAATTGATGTTGAGCTAATATTTCAAGAACTCTTTGATTTTTATGATCAACAAAAGCATCAGGTTTTAACATCATATAAGTATATTGTTTCATTTTCTTCTCCTCTTTTCTATATTAATGAATCACTCTTGTAATATTATAAATACCTTGAATTTTATTTAAATTGTCAATAGTCAACTGTAAAAGTTCTGCATTTTCAACCGAAAGTTTTAATTGAATTTGCGCCTCAGTATCTACAACTCCAGCATTAATATTTAAAATGTTGACTTTCACCTGTCCTAATACAGTAATAATATCATTTAATAAATTAGGACGGTCTAAACCTCTAATATCAATATCAACTTCAAAACGTTTTTGCATAATATTAGTATAATCCCAATACACATCAATTAAACGTCCTTTTTCAACGCCTTTTAAGTTAGGACAATCACTACGATGCACTTTGATTCCCTGTCCCTTAGATACATATCCAACAATATCATCTCCAGGAATAGGATTACAGCATTTAGATAACTGTATTTTCAGCCCATCAACACCTTTAACACTGATTCCTAAACTACTGCTTTTCTTTTCATTTTTTAAAGCATTATTATTCTTCTTTAAAATCTTTGAAAGATTATCAAAGAATCCAGTTTTGCTTGGAAGAACCTTATCAATCAATGTAGAAGCAGTTGCTTGTTTCTTTCCAATGACTAACATTAAATCATCAAAATGACGAGCACCAAAAGACCCAAAATAAGATTTATACGTATCAGGATCCATAAATTTCTTTTCATCCAAATTACGTTTACGAATTTCTTCCTTTAATAATTTTTTTCCTTCCTCAATAGCTTCTTTTTGAGTTTCAGCATCTTTCTTTGAAATATACTGTCTGATTTTATTTCTTGCTCCTGCTGTCTGAACAAATTTCAACCAGTCTTCACTTGGTCCAGAATTTTTATTTGTTTTAATTTCACAGACATCACCTGTTTTTAATTTGGTATTAATAGGAACCATAACATTATTGACAATAGCTCCTACAGCATGATGTCCAACTTCTGTATGAATACGATAAGCAAAATCAATAGGTGTTGAGCCGTTTGGTAACTCTACAATCTTACCTTGAGGCGTCATAACATAAACATTAGCTTCAAAAATATCTCTTTTTAAAGAATCATAATATTCCTTAGCATCACCATCTTTGATTTCATCACTTAAAGTAATAAAATCACCTAACCATTGTAACTTATCAACGATATCTTTTTGTTCCTGTTTAGATGAATATTCTTTTCCTTCTTTATAACGCCAGTGAGAAGCAACTCCACGTTCAGCTAATTCATCCATTTCTTCTGTACGAATCTGAATTTCAAAAATATGCCCGTCTTCTCCTATAACCGCTGTATGCAAAGACTGATACATATTAGGTTTAGGCATCGCAATATAATCTTTAAAACGTCCAGGTAATGGACGATAATGATCATGAATAATACCTAAAACTTCATAACATTTCATTTTATCTTTTAAAATAATACGTAAAGCATTTAAATCATATAATTCATCAAAACGTTTATGCTTGATAACCATTTTTTTATAGATACTATAAATATGTTTTGCACGTCCTTTAATGCGATATTCAATATGATTTTCATCCAATAATTCTTCTACTGACTTCATCATCTTCTCAACAGATTCTTTACGCTCACTACGTTTTTGTTCTAATAATTCAGAAATTTCTAAATAAGCTTTAGGATCCAAATAATGTAAGCATAAATCTTCTAATTCAATACGAATATCATTAATACCTAAACGATGTGCAATTGGCGCATAGACTTCCAATGTTTCCCTAGAAATACGTTGTTGTTTTTCAGGTGTCATATATTGCAATGTGCGCATATTGTGTAAACGATCTGCTAACTTAATCAAAATAACACGAATATCTTTAGCCATAGCAATATAAATTTTACGATGATTTTCAGCATAAACATCTGCTTCATCTTTAAATGGCATTTTATTAATTTTGGTTACACCTTCTACTAAACTTGTAATTTCTTCACCAAAACGCTCAACCATTTCATCATGCGAAACATCACAATCTTCCATGACATCATGTAAAAGCCCAGCTGCAATCGTTGTTGGTCCTGTCTGTAAAGTTGTGAGAATATATGCAACCCAAATCAGATGAATAGTATATGGTTCTCCACTTTTGCGCTTTTGTCCTTCATGTTTGACCATAATAAAATCATAAGCTTTTTGAATCAAATCTATACTTTCTTTTTTCGTGATATAAGTTGAACAGCTTTCTAATACATCATCAAAAGTAACTTGATCATGTGCTCCTTTATATTTCATATATCCTTCCTCCTTTACTTTGGCTTTATGCTAAAAAAGAGACACCGTCTCTTCTTAATACTTCAAGACTGAATAAACGTCATAATCTTTTAAAAGTTCTCTACCTTTCAAAGCTTCAAGTTCAATCAAAAAAGCAATTCCTACAACGTTTCCGCCCATTTTTTCAATTAAAGATACAGCTGCATCAACTGTACCACCAGTTGCTAATAAATCATCAACAATTAAAACATTCTGTCCAGGTTGAATACTATCACTGTGCATTTGAATTTCATTTGATCCATATTCTAAATCATATGACTGGCTTACAACTTCACGTGGTAATTTCCCTGGCTTTCTAACTGGAACAAAACCACAATTCAATGTCAAAGCCACTGGACATCCAAATAGAAATCCTCTCGCTTCTGGTCCTACAACAAGATCTACTTTTTTCTCTTTTGCAAAATCACTCAATAAGCGAATAGATTCCTGATAAGCATCTTTATCAGCTAAAAGTGGTGTCACATCTCTAAACAAGACACCTGGTTCTGGAAAATCAGGAATATCTTTAATATACTTTTTTAAATCCATAGCTTAAAAGCCCTCCTTATTTGTTTATTATATCAAAATTCTATCTTTTTATAAAGTCATTATACGATATCTTTAATAATAAAATTCAGACTTTTCTGATTTCGATATTCATTAATTTGTAATGTTCCTATAACACTCATCTTTTTTATATTTTTAAGTTTTCCATATAAATCTCCATGCTGAAAATACAACATCGACACATGACTACGATTCAAGTCAGTTTGCATCTTTAAATGTTTTCCCTGACTTAATTGTTGTATTTGTGATACAGGTACATCCTTTAACATATATAACGGTTCTTCATTACTCATACCAAATGGTTCCAATAAAGATAAAGATTCAACATTTTTTATATCTATATCCTGTTCATCAATATGAAGAACTGTCGTTGTTGGATGCAAATGAAGATCTTTTAATGCATCTTTAATACATTGATAACATGAATCATAATGTGCTTCATCTACAGTAAATCCACCCGCCAAAGAATGTCCACCAAAAGCAACAAACTGATCTTGATGTTCCATAAAAAATTGATGTAAAGAAAAACCTTCAATACTTCTGGCACTTCCTTTATATAATCCCTTTTTCTCATCATATGCCATCACAAAGCCTGGACGCTCATATTCTCGAGTATATTTACCAGCAATCAAACCAACTAATCCTTCATGAACCTGATCACTTGACCAATATAGAAAATCATCTCCCATACCTTCCTTAGCCATTTCATATTGTTGATTTGTCATTGTTTGACGTTTGGTATTTAAAGAAATCGCCATTTGAGAAACTTTCACCATAAAATCTCTAGGAGCATTCTTTAAAAAATATTTCACTAAAACATTAGGCGAACAAAACTCTGGTAAACGTCCAAATGAATTAATTTTAGGTGCAATCACAAAACCTATACTTGTCGTTGAATATGTCTGCTGATTTCCTAATAATAGCTCTAATGAAGGATATTTTTCTTCCTTCATGAATGTTAAAGCTTTTTTCACTAATGAACGATTTTCATCCAATAATGGCATCATATCTGAAACCGTTGTAATCGCAGCCAAGCAATAAAGATATTTATCCTGTCTTCCTAATAAAGCACTCGCTAATTTATATGCTACAAAACCACCAGAAATTTCTTTAAATGGATAATCCGGAGATAATTTCGTATGAATAAAAGTACAGGCATCAGGTAAATCGTTATCAAATTGATGATGATCAGTAATAATAACGTCAACACCCAATTCATTAGCTCTTTCTACCGCCTCGAAAGCTTTGACTCCATTATCAACCGTAATAATGAGAGAATAACCTTTTTGTGCCATCTGTTCTACACGTTTAACATTGAGTCCATAACCATCATCAAAACGATTAGGAATATGATACCCTACTTCTACACCTAATTCTAAAAAAGCTTGTACAAGAATTGTCGTTGCTAAAATACCATCACAATCATAATCACCATAAATACATATTTTTTCATGATTTTCAATAGCTTCATGAATTCTTTCCAATGTCATATCAGCTTCTTCAAACAAAGAAAAATCATGATAAATTAAACGTGGATTTATAAAATCTTTTAAAGTGTTTTCATCATATTGACGACTTTCAATCACTTTTGCTAATAAAGAATTGATATGATATTGATTTTGAATCTGCTGATAATGTTGTGGCTCAATAATTTTATATTTCATAAAATATATCTATCTCCTTAAAGTTCATCCTTTTTCAATTACGTGTATTATAACATACGTATCTTTTATATTTCAAATAATCTGTTTGGCATGATATCAAATAAAAACACCTCTAACAAAAACAAAACGGTTAGAGGATCAATCATTATTATTATTTAGCTATAAAATCACTAAAATCATCTATATTCATGGTTGAAGCTTCTTTAATGACTTTCATTTTTAAATAATCAAAAACTTCTGAGAAACGTAATGACATAATATCATCAATAACATCACACATTGCTTTTGTTTCAACATCTTTCCATTTTATAGAATAAAGATAGTCTTTAATATCATAACTATCAATTTCATGAATTCCTTCATTTTTAAATTCATTAGCTTTTATACGAATTAAAAAAAGAATATCTAATGGCAAGTTATTCTTAATATTGATTTCCATTGACTGCACTTCCTAACATATTTTTTGAATAATTAACATATTTATTATAAAGGAAATTCGACAATAAAGGAAGTATTTTATGAAAAGAAAATTGATTAATTCATTTCTCATATTAACAAGCAGTACCCTCATCACAAAAGTCTTTTCTTTATTCAACAGAATGCTTTTATCCCGTCTTTTAGACGAAAATGGAATGGCTCTTTATATTTTGGTTATCCCGACACTTTCTTTATGTATTACCTTAGCTCAGTTTTCCATTCCATCTGCTGTTTTCCGCTTGATTTCACACCCCAAATACAACAATAAAAAAGTTATTATTTCAGCTTTATGCATTTGTTTAGCAACATGTTTATTGATTATGGGTGGACTTTTGTTTTTTTCAAAAATAATTGCTCTCTATTTTCTAAAACAAAGTGATGCATATTTACCTTTATTATGCATCCTTCCATTCATTCCATTAGTTGGTATAAGTGGTATTATTAAGAATTACTATTTAGGAAGAGAAGATGTTTGGAACTTATCACTTGCACAATTATTTGAAGAAGTTTCTCGTATTCTTTTTACCTACATTGTTATTCAACAGTTTCATTATTTACCGATGACGTATTTAGTCAGCATTGCTATTTTAGCTATGAGTATTGGTGAACTCACTTCTATTCTTTTTTTAATGTTACGTTTAAAAAGGAAAATCAATTGGCATTATCATCCCATATCCTATTTTCAAAAACATTTTATTTTTAAAGATATGATGAATATTGCTTTACCATTAACAGGTTCAAGACTGCTTCATGTCTGCTATAATTTTTTAGAACCCATCCTTTTGGTTTCTATTTTAACAAAACTTCATATAGGAGAAAATCAAATACACCTTCAATATGCGATTATTAACGGTTATGTCATTTCTTTGCTGGTTACACCTACTTTCTTTAATAATGTTGTTTTAAGATTGTTGATTCCTATTCTTAATAAAGATATTGCATATAATCGTTTAGAAGCATTAAAAAAACATGTTTTTTATAGTTTGGTCATCTGTTTTTTTATCAGTCTTCCTTTTACACTTATATTTTATTTTTATGGCGATGTCTGCCTTCAAATCATGTACAATACAACTAAAGGTTATCGTTGTTTACAATACATGTGTATTCCCTTTACAATCTTCTATTTACAAACACCTTTAAGTGCCACACTTCAAGCATTCAACAAAAATAAAGAAATGTTTATGATGAGTACATTTGAAGTTATTATTGAATTAATTTGTTTAATCATTTTAATTCCACGTTTTCATGTAGAAAGTGTGGCAATTGTCATGCTGATTGGTTTATTTTCGACACTGATGTTCTCAACTTATTTTGTCTTTCAATTAGTATATAGACGCAAAAAAAGTCTATAGCTGAATGTCTATAGACTGATGATCAAATTGTCTTAACCATTTAGAAAATGTAATAAGCCCTTCTTTAATTATCTTTTCATCTTGTGTAAAGCCAAAACGTAAATGATATTCTATATCAAATGCACTTCCTGGCACAAAAAATACACCCGTTTCTTTTTGAAGTTTTTCACAAAACTCTGCTGATGGTATATCCAAATGATAATGTAAGAAACAAACTGTTCCATGACGTGGTATAACACAAGAAACAAGTGGTTCTTGATCTAACCATTTTTTAAGAATAAGTTTATTTGTTTGACATATATCACGACTACGTTTTAAAATCACATCTTTATTTTCTAATACTAAACAAGCTAGATAATCATCTAATGGACCACTACTAATAATATGATAGTCACGTCGATAGTTTACTAAATCAATGACTTCCTGAGGTCCTTTTATCCAACCAAGTCTTAAACCAGCAAATGAGAAAACTTTTGATAAACTTTGTGTCACTATTGCTTTATCATAATAATCACTAAATGAAGGATATAATTCTAAGCTTTCAGTATCTACACCACGATAGATTTCATCACATAAAATATAGCAATCATATTTTTGAGCTAATTTTATAATATCTTTCATTAATGACAAAGGTATTGTTGTTCCAGTAGGATTATTAGGTGAATTTAAGCATATCATTTTTGTATGTTCTTGTATACATGATTCAAAATCTTCAATTGTTGGTAACCAGTCATTTTCTTCTTTTAAAGGAATTAAAGAAACCTCACAACCTAATGATAATGGAAAATCATACATTTGCTGATAAGTTGGAAATAAAGTAATAACATGATCTCCTTTTTCTAGCAAGCTCATTAATACCAGTTCATTGGCATTAATAGCTCCATGAGTTATAGTTATATTTTCAAGTCCACCCTGTTCATAGAGTGATAAGATAGCTTTTTTTAAACGTGTTGATCCAACAATAGGACCATAATCCATTTTCATAGACATCATCTGTTTCGCTATATCCTCTTGAACAAATTGTTGAAGTTCTAATAAAGATAAGGATGACACACATGTTTCTGTCAAATTATATTGACAATCGTTTTCATGATCTGTCATCCATGTTTCTACTTTAAATTCATTAAGTTTCATTAATGCATAACCTTATTTAAGAAATCCTGTGCTCTTTGTGTTTTAGGATTTCTAAAGAATTCTTCAGCCGTATTTTCTTCAACAATTTTGCCATCCTCTAAAAAGATAACACGATCTGCTACCGTTCTAGCAAATCCCATTTCGTGTGTCACAACAACCATTGTCATTCCTTCATTAGCCAATTCCTGCATAACTTCCAAAACTTCAATAACCATTTCTGGATCCAAAGCACTTGTAGGTTCATCAAATAACATGATTTGTGGATTCATGCATAAACTTCTTGCTATCGCAACCCTTTGTTTTTGCCCACCTGATAATTTATTTGGATATTCATCTTTTTTATCAAGAAGACCCACTCTTTCTAAATATTGACAAGCTATTTGTTCAGCTTCATCTTTGCTTTTTTTCATAACCTGAATGGGTGCTAAAGTCAGATTTTCTAAAACTGTCATATTTGGAAATAAATTAAAATGCTGAAATACAAATCCCATTAAACTTCTTAATTTTTTATAAGTTTCTGGATTTTTTTCATCAAGCAATTGATCATTCACATAAATATGTCCACTTTCTGGTTTTTCTAATCCATTAATACATCTTAAAACTGTACTTTTCCCAGAACCAGAAGGACCAATCAAACAAACAATCTCACCTTTTTTTATGTCTAAGGAAACATCATTAACAGCTTTTAAATCATTAAATTGTTTCACAATATTTTCTACTTTAATCACGGGCAGACAACTTCCTTTCTAAACGTCTTGAAATATATGAAATAGTGAGTGTCATCACGAGATATAAACATGCTGCCTCAAGTAAAGGATAAATCAAATTAAAAGTTCTTGATCCTAAAACTTGTGCACTCATAAGCAACTCAGTTGCTCCAATACAGCTAATCAATGATGAATCTTTAATTAAAGTGATAAATTCACTGACAATTGGTGGAATAATTCTCTTAAAGGCTTGTGGCAATACCACAAAACGCATTGTCTGAAAATAACTTAATCCTAATGTTTCACAGGCTTCCCATTGTCCTTTATCAATTCCCTGAATACCACTTCTGATTAATTCAGTTGAATAGGCTCCACTATTTATACTTAAAGCGATTAATCCACAAATATATGGATCAGGATTCATACGAGTTCCAGTTATTGACTGATAGATAACTGGAATAGCTATATAGAAGAACATAATCTGTAATAACATTGGTGTTCCTCGAATGACTTCTACATATATATTTCCAATCCATCTTAAAGGTGCATGTTTAGATAACTTTGAAGCAGCCCCCAATGTTCCTAAAATCATCCCAAAGAAAACTGCGAATGTCGCTAATATTAGCGACATTCCAGCACCTCTTAACATAAACATTAAATTTTCTTGTGTTAAAAGATTTTCCATTTATATTAAGCTCCCCATTTTTCTTTTAGTTCAGTATATTTATCAGATTTTATAAATTCATCTAAAGCTTTATTGACATCATCCATTAATTCTTGACTATCTTTATTTGCAATAATTAAATTTTCTTCTTCTAATAAAGCTTCATCAATCATTCTATATGCATCTTGTGAATCATAATTTTTAGCAACTGCATAATCTAAAATAACAGCATCAACACCACCAGATTTTAATGTTTCAACTAATACCTTAACATCTGTAACAGTTGTTACTTTCGCATCTTTAATATCATTAGCACATGCTTCACCAGTTGCTGATAACTGTGCTCCGATTTTTTTACCTTCTAAATCTTTAACAGTCTGGATAGAACTATCTTCAGAAACTAAAGCTACTTGTTTAGAATCATTATATTTATTTGACCATAACACATCCCAGTCATCATGCATTGTAAAACCTGAAATACCTAAATCAATTTGTTTTGCCATTAAGCTTGTTGAAATTGTATCAAATGACATCTGTTTAAATTCATAAGTATAATTTCCACCATTTTCATTCATGATATTAATAAGCTCTTTTGTCATATCAATATCAAATCCTTCCATTTCACCATCAGTATTTAATGATTCATAAGGTGCATAATCAGGAGAAATACCAATCAATAACTTTTGTTCATTTGAACCACTTTCTCCTCCACCACATGCTGTCATTGTTAATGCCATAGCGGCAACTAATAATCCTTTAAATAATTTTTTCATTTTCATTCCCTCTTCTTTCTTTTTTGATTTTATTTATTTTATAGCTTCTGTGATTTTAATCAATCATCGCCGTAAACTCATCCTCATCAAAATCAATTCCCCCTTTGTATAAAAAAACGTCTCTTAGTTGAACTAAGAGACGAAATCATCGCGGTACCACTCTTTTTGATATATCAAAGATATATCCACCTCTATCCTTAAAGCAGATTCACTCGATACCCTACTTCTTTCAAGCATCGTTCTCCAAAGTGCGGTTCATTTAAACGCCTATACTGATCTCACACCAACATCAGCTCGCTTGATATTTGTTTAAACTACTCTCTTTTTCATCGAATTTTTTTATATGCTTTTATTATATGCATTTGCATAAACATGTCAACACTTTTTTTACTTTTTATTTATATAAATCATTATATTTTGAATTTTACTATAAAAGCTATCATTATTTTATTATATTCACAAAAATCATTTTATTTTTTCATATAAAATAAAATTTGTGAACTTATATCATGAGCCTTTTGAATAGAGTCATCCATCAAATCAAGTTGGTATTGAATCTCATCTAATTGATTATTCAGTTCTTGAATTTCTTGTTTTTGTTCTTTGATTTGTTTAATCTTTTTTGACATTTTTTCTCTACGATCTAATACATATATAGCCAATAATAAACAAACAAATCCACCAATAATATATAAAACTATCATATCTTTCCTCATTTCATTACAGTTATATCTTCAAATGTTTTACGTTGTGGTCTTTCAATTTCCATATCACTATAACCTAAAGCGATAACACTGACAACAGATTGATTATCAGGAACCGCAAATATTTCCTTTATTTTCTGTTCATCACGAATACCCATAACCAACGTAGATAATCCTAATTCTGTTGCCTTCAACAAAAGGTTCATATTATGCATACCACAATCATAATATCCCCATCCATTGCCAAGTTCATTCGTTGGTGTACCATCTTTATTATAACCAGAGCGATTCAAAACAATCGTGGAAACGATTAAAACAGGAGCTTGACCAACATTTTCCTGATTGAATTCTGGCAAAGCATTCTTCACCTGCTGTAAAGCTTCTTTTGATTTAGCAATATAATAACGTGTCACTTGTGAGTTCTTCCATGAAGGTGCTAAAATAGCTGCTTCAATAACCTGACGAATCACATTATCATCAACTTCTTTTGACAGATATTCTCTTCTTATACTTTTTCTTTTATTCAAAACTTCATCTAATTCCATGTTTTCATCACCTATCCTTATTATAATCTTGATAAATCCGATTTGCAAATAAAGTTACACAGCATCATCTATATATTGTACAGGAATGATTGCCATTGGAGCAATATCAGGAATTTCATCACCATCATCATGAAGAGCATAATTTCCATTCAATGTTAAATAGACTTGATCACCTTTAGATAACTGATAAGGCATAAAAACATCTTCTCCATAAACACTATCTAAACACAAGCATAGCTTTTCATCTTTTTGATAATCAGATGATGTTGATTCAGGCTTGAAAAATATCTGATTGTCATTTTTTTCAATGACTGTTGCTAAAACTCTTGAATAACCTTCCAATTTTGAAGAGTCAGTCACATCATTTTGTTGACTTGTCAGTCAATCTTGAGAAGTGATCTGAATAGATTCATACGGAAAAATAGCTTCTGCAACCTGATAGTCACTATCTAAATTAATAATATGAATTTCAACAGCACTATCACAATCTCCCGTTGTCAATACACGACTTGCTGTAACAAGACTTATAATGCCAAGCATGTTCCCACCTACTTGAAAAGCTTCACTTGAAAAAATATCTACAAAATGTTCCTGATCAATCCAAATTGTCATAGACGAATAATCATCACTATAATCCATCTGATAATCTTCTCCCATTTTCATAAATTCTTGTGTAGCCTGTTCAATAAGCTGCTTATTTTGATTGATCAGTGCTTGTTTTTGTTCATCAGTTGCTTCTATAATCAGGTATTCACCATCTCGATAAATCTTTTCACCATATTGAGAATCAATCTTTAAAGATTGATCATTAGAGACATATGTCATAAAATCTTCATATTCCTCTTTTCCTAAAAACCAATCATAATAACCTGCAAAACGATATTCTGTTAGATTCGCCTGTTGAGATCCGTCTTGAGATTGACAACCTGTTATCAGTATCAATAAACAACTTATAATCATTATAGAAATACCCTTTTTTATCATAATTCCTCACCCAAATCTATTATAACATAAAAAAGAAACGATTTATCAAAACCGTTTCCTCCAATGACTTATTTATTTGCATCTACCATTAATTGACAAACCTTATTAGAAAATTCAACAGGATCATCAATACTAAATCCTTCAATTAATAAAGCCTGATCATATAACAATGATGCATAATCATTAATTTTATCTTTATCTTTTTCAAATAAAGATTGTAAAGCTGTAAAGATTGCATGATTTGGATTAATTTCTAAAATTCTTCCTGCTTTGATATTTTGTCCATCAGGCATTTGATTGAGAACTTTTTCCATTTCAAAAGAAACACCTTCGCTACTTACCAAACAAACAGGATGTGTTTTTAAACGTGAAGACACTTTGACATCTTGAACTTTATCTTTCAATGCATCTTTAAGAGTTGAGATTAAGTCTTTATTATCTTCACTGACTTTTTCTAACTCTTTCTTTTCTTCTTCACTATCAATATCTAAATCACCTTGATTGATATTTTTAAATGGTTTTTCTTTATAATCTCTTAACATCTGAATACAGAATTCATCTACATTATCAATCATATAAAGAATATCAAATCCTTTATCTTTAACCATTTCTACTGTTGGTAAATGATCAATCTTTTCATAGCTTTCGCCACTGGCAAAATAGATTTCTTTTTGACCATCTTTCATGTTTTCAACATATTCATTGAAAGTTATCATTTTCTTTTCATTGGCACTATAATATAACAATAAATCTTGTAATTTATCTTTTAACATACCATAGCTGTTATAAATACCGAATTTTAACTGTAATCCAAAGCTCTTAAAAAATTCTTCATATTTTTCACGATCATTCTTTAACATTTTTTCAAGTTCACTTTGAATACGTTTTTCAATTTTATCAGCGATGATTTTCAATTGACGATCATGTTGTAACATTTCACGAGAAATGTTTAATGATAAATCCTGTGAATCCACTAAACCTTTGACAAATCTGAAATGTTCAGGAACAAGTTCACTGGCTTTATCCATAATAAAGACACCACGAGAATAAAGTTGTAAACCTTTTTCATAATCTTGTGAATAATAGTTCATTGGTGGCTTAGAAGGAATAAATAATAATGAATCATAAGAAATTGTTCCTTCTACACTGTTATGCATAACACATAATGGATCGCTAAAATCATTAAATTTATCTTTATAGAATTCATTATAATCTTCTTCTGTGATTTCCTTTTTAGGTCTTTTCCATAAAGGAACCATTGAATTTAATGTCTTATTTTCAATGACTTGTTCATATTCATCACTATCTTCTTTTTTCTTAGAAGTTGTCATATCCATCTTAATTGGATAATGAACATAATCAGAATATTTCTTAACTAATCTTTGAATTTCATATTCATCTAAATATTGGTCATAATTTTCATCATCAGTGTTATCTTTTAAATATAAGTTAATTCTTGTTCCATGATTTGGATAATCAATTTCGTTGATTGTATATCCATCACTTGTATCAGATTCCCAGATATAAGCCTGATCTTCTCCATACTTTTTAGAAATCACTTCCACCTTATGAGCAACCATAAATGCTGAATAGAATCCAACACCAAATTGTCCAATAATGTCAACATCATCTTGTCCTTTTTCTAATGCCTGTTTAAATTCAAAAGAACCACTATTAGCAATTGTTCCTAAATGTTCTTCTAATTCATCTGCATTCATACCAATACCTTGATCAATAATAGATAACATACGATGATCTTTATTGATGACAATTTGAATAGATAAATCTTCTCTTGAAATACCATTTAAATTTTCAGTCAATGCTTTGTAATATAATTTATCTGAAGCATCACTGGCATTTGAAATCAATTCTCTTAAAAAAATCTCTTTATGTGTATAAATAGAGTTAATCATTAAATCTAATAATCTTTGCGACTCAGCTTTAAACTGTTTCTTTTCTGCCATATTTACATCTCCTTTTATTAGCACTCTATCTATTTTTGTGCTAATAGTATCTTACACCTATCCTTTAGCACTGTCAACCCAGATGTGCTAATTTTTCTTTTTTTATCCGTCTCATAAAAATAACTACATTGAATATTCTTTTTTAATATAATTTTTATCAAAAAAAAGAATGGTCAAGTCAACTTGCCATTCTTTGATTTTATTAATCTAAATCTTCACCATTAGATTTAAATGCTTTAGCAACCCAATAGAATGATTTTTTAGGAATACGTTTTAAATCTCTGATATCTTTGTTTGTTCTGTTAACATAAACAAATCCATAACGTTTATCCATATTACACATACTTGCTAAAATATCAATTGGTCCCCAAGTAATATATCCTAAACAAGGAACACCATCTTCAAACATTGCATTTTCCATTTCTTTAATATGATCTCTATGATAGTTGATACGATAATCATCTTCGATTGTTTTACCTGCTGCAAGCATTGCATCTACTTCTTCTTGAGTCATATCTTCACGCCATCCAATACCATTTTCAAGAACGAATACTGGTAAATCAGAACGTGTATGTAAATCATTTAATGTCCATCTAAATCCAATTGGGTCAATTTCCCATCCCCATTCATTAGCTTCACAATGAGGATTTTTGATCATATGTTCACCAACAACTTCATGATATGGTCTTTCTAAGTCAAATTCACCTTCAGTCACTGTATTAGAACGATAATAACTGAATGCAATATAATCAACAGTGTATTTTAATAATTCTTCATCGCCTTCTTCAAAATGAGGCATCCATCCTCTATTTTCAAGATAAGCTACCATATAATCTGGATATTTTCCTTTTGCAAAAACATCAACATGGAAACCATTCATATATTGATAAGCTTGCCATGCAAATAAGTTGTTTTTAGGTGTATTTGTGTATGGATAAATATTTGTAACAGCAGCCATACCACAGAATTTAGCATCTGGTTGTAATTCTCTTAATGCTTTAACAGCTTTACAATGTGCAATAAAGACATTATGGTTAACTTGATATAAATGTTTTGGTTCACTTACACCTTCAGGAATTTCTTCAGCATTAGAAACTCTTAACATTTGACCATGCAAATTTTGTTCATTGAAACTCATCCAATGTTTCACACGATCTCCAAATCTTTCAATACATACTCTTGCATATCTTTCAAAGCAATCTACAACATAACGAGATGCAAAACCATTATAATTTTTAACAAGATGGTAAGGCATATCAAAATGAACTAATGTAATCATTGGTTCAATACCAGCTGCCAATAACTTATCAATTAAATCACTATAGAACTTCACACCTTCTTCATTAACAGGTTCATCTAAAGTTCCATTAGGAATAATTCTTGACCAGCAAATAGAAAAACGATAGAAATTAAATCCCATTTCTTTCATTAATGCAATATCTTCATCATAACGATGATATTCATCAATCGCAACATTCCAATCTGAAAATTCAGGATTCATTGGTCTAACATCATAAATACAAACCCCTTTTCCTCCTTCATTTCTTGCTCCTTCAGTTTGGAATGATGATACAGAACCACCCCAATAAAAATCTTTTGGCATTTTCTTTTCCACTTATAAAGTCCTCCTTTTTCTCTTATATTCTCATTTTAAAAGATATTGACATATGAGTAAATATCTTTTCATAACTTTATAAATTAGTTTCATAATTATATAAAAAATGCATTGTCATATGAAACTTTGTTTCATAATTATTCGTATTTATATATTTTAGGCAGACGATATCCTATACGACTTAAAATTTCGTTAGAAATCGTATTTGTTTGCATTGCAATTGTTTCTACATTTTGACAAACCTGATTCTTACCTATAATAGTTACAACATCATTTTCCTGAATATTTTCAACATCTGTCACATCAATCATCATCTGATCCATGCAAATACGACCCACTATCGGTGCAAATTGTCCTCGAACAATCACTTTTCCACGATTAGATAAGGCTCTAGGTAATCCATCAGCATAACCAATAGGAACAGTGGCAATTTTCATGGGTTTTGATGTTATAAATGTTCTTCCATAACCAATAGAATCGCCTGATTGAATATCTCTGACTAAAATGATTTTTGATTTTAATGATAAAACAGGTTTTAAAGATAATTGACTTTGCTTAGGCAATGAAGAATCAACACCATATAATAAGATTCCCATTCGAACATAATCAAAACTATATGTTGAATAATTTAATAAACCATAACTGCTTAAAAGATGAACCTTTCCTATTGAATAATGCTCTTTTTTAAGATTTTGAATGAATGTCATGAATTCTTCAATTTGTTGATATGTATATTTTTGACTTTCCTTTGTCGTTTCATCACAGACACAAAGATGTGAAAAAAGACCTGTCACATGTAAATAATGAGATTGATAAATAGCTTTGACTTTTTTGATATCACTTTCTCCTAAACGGTGCATACCAGTATCAATAGCCACATGAACTTTCACATCTATTTTTTGCTTTTCTAAAAGCTTGGCATAATCTTCGCATATAACTGTCTGCGTCAAATCATAATCTCGTAATTCTTTAACATGACAAGGGTCGGTATATCCTAAAATCAAGATGTCACCCTTAATATGACTGTCTCTTAATTCAATGGCTTCTGCCAATGTCGCAACCGCAAAATGATGTATCCCCATTCGATTCAATTCTTTAGAAATACGAACAGCTCCATGTCCATAAGCATCCGCTTTGACAACAGCCATGAATTGTTCTGGACAAGAAAGCATTGTACAAATTTCTTTCACATTATGTCTTAAAGCTGATAAATCTATTTCTAACCAGCTTCTTTGACAATCAAACATGTTGTTTCTCATCAATATTCCCCTTTCTTTTTATAAGAACATTCATGATAAATCCAAAACAAAACGAAAATAAAACAACCATAAGAAATTGTATAAAATTATTCTCAATGAAAGCCATCTGTCCACTCCATTTACCTATCATTCTCACCACAACAATCATCCATGGATGTATGACATAGACCCATAATGATATATTTTTAAGACTGATATATCGACGACCTTGAAACGTTATTAAAAATGAAAATAATAAGTAGGAAACAACAGGTAAACTGAAATACATAGCATCATGTCTTAATGTATAAAAAGTATGTAAAATCAAAGATTCTCCTATCATCATACACAAACTCAGCAATAGTAAAATTATATGAAGATGATGCTTAAAATGATATTTCTGTCTCGCTATCTGAGCACCCAACATGATAAAGAGTGGCGCAAAGAAAAATCCATTTCGTGTATAATCCATATATTGAAATATGTATGTATAGAAATGATGAAAAATATCAATCTGACTGATCATACTCAAATAACCATCACCAAACACCCCTATAACATATAAACCTATAACTATAAACCATGCATAGTTAAAACAGTATTTGATTAACAATAAAACGATAATCAATCCAATGATGGTAGCTGGAAAATACCATAAATGATAAAATGGTCCATCAATAAATATATCTTTGATAATAGCTATCACAAGATGTTCCTGAGAAAAATAATGATTATAAATCATGAGTGGAATATAAATCACAATCGCAATTCCATACCATTTCAACAATGAAAAAATTGTCTTTTTTATATGTTCCTGTGTAGGATAGCCATCTTTAAAAAGAAAGAACGATGTCACCATAAAGAAAAATGGGACAGCCAACCTTCCAATGGTACGTGTGACAATCAATTCCATAGTTGGATTGATTTGTAAAAATGGATAAATATGAATAGCTATTACGAAAACAGCTGCAATGATTCGCCCTATATCAATACAAGGATAACCTTTTTTCATAAGCTTCTCCTCCATACTGTCACAATGAAACCATCCATGTTATTACCTGATACCTGATAAATATCATCATTTCGTAAAGCTATTGTTATCTGGTCTTTGATCATGGGTACATAAAAGATTTCAAATACTCTTTGTCCGACAACATAAACATAGGGATGATAAATGGAATAACATTTCAAAAAATCATGATATTCTTCTAAACAAAAGTGGTGATCGTTCATAATCAAGGAATGTGGAAATCCAACATAACGAAAATGCCATGCTTCACCACTGATTCCTGTCATCTTTTCTTTATCTTTTTGATATCTTTCTATAAAACCAAAATCACCACAAACATGACGAAACTTTTGACAAATGCCCTGTTCAGGAAAATCCGGACAAATCTCATCAATAACACCCTTATTAAGTGCCAAATCAATAGCCAAACCTGTTTCATGTTCACTATGATGAGCCTTTGCAACATATTTTTGTGTAAATTCCTGACCATGTTTTTTTAAAGATTCCTGATAAAGCTGTTTTTGTTCTAAAGCAGAGCGATAAGCACTGGCCACAATGATTTCATCTTGAATATGAAGATGATTTAAACATTGGTGAAGAAGTCTAGAAGCATCCATTTGTATTTGATGGACTGTATCTTGAAAGAAGCAAAGATTGATATGAGAAAAGGAAAATGGATAATGTTGATTGACAAGGATTAGTGAGCCCTGATGAATATCTTTTTTATAAAGTGTTTTGATTTGCATGCTGAATCCCCATTTCAATCAATTGTGTTAATAATGTCTGAAAAGATAAACCGTTTTTTTCCATCATCATAGGATATCGACTATGGGCTGTAAATCCTGGTATTGTATTGACTTCATTAAAAACAATATGATGATCCGGTGTCAAAAACATATCCACTCTTGCAAATATTTGGCATCCTAAAATGCGATAAATTTCTTTAGCCGTTTCTTGAATTTGAAACTCTAAAGAAGATGAAATACGTGCTGGAACATGAATTTGAGATGTTTTGAGTGTATATTTTTCTTGAAAGTTAAAGAAACCTGAGGACAATTCAATTTCATCAACACGTCCTGTTTTTAAAGTCTTGCATCCCATAACAGCACATCCTACTTCAAAGCCTTTGACTTCCTCTTCTATTAAAACACAATCATCATATTGGAACGCTTCAAAAACAGCCTGATCAAGATGATCAAAACTTTCTAAACGACACATACCTAGTGATGATCCAGATTTCACAGGTTTCACATAAACAGGTAACTGTAAACCCATGATATCTGGTTTCTTATTTGGATAATCCTGTTGATGCTGTAAATAAACACAGCTAGGCACTTCAATGCCATGTGCTTTCACTAATTCATGTGCACGATATTTATCCATACACAAAGCCGATGACAATACATCACATCCAACAAGTGGAATACCAGTGATTTGAATTAGTCCCTGTACACTTCCATCTTCTCCATTTTTACCATGTAAAATAGGAAAAATCGCATCGACTTTCACTTCTTCAACTTTTTGATTGCGTATTTCTAGTAAACATTTTTGATGCGGATTTAATGATATAGTAACAGGATTTAAATATTCATGATCCCACTTATCATCTTTAATCAAAGAGATATCCCCTTCAAAATGTTTCCACTCTCCTTTTTGATTAATACCAATCATGTAAACTTCAAACTTATGTAAATCAAGATGAGATAAAACAGAATAAGCTGACTCTAATGAAACACTATATTCTGTCGATTTCCCACCAAAAAGAATTGCCACTTTTTTCATCTTATTTCCCTCCATTAAAAAAAGCATTTTTATTTTGACAACTTCAGTTTATCAAAATAACAAATGCTCTTTTTTAATATTTCAATATAATCTTCTTATCATTCTATTAATAAAATCTTACAATTTTCTTACAATAAAGGGATCAAGACTTTAAAAATGATTTTTTCATCATAGCTTTCCACCTGAATCTGACCATGATGCTGTTCAATAATCGCTTTAGAAATAGAAAGTCCTAAACCTGCACCACCCGTATGAGAAGCACGTGAACTATCCAGTCGATAAAATTGTTCAAAGATATGATCAAGCTTTGCTTGAGGAATTGTATTTCCCTGATTTTCAAAAGTAAACTCATAACCTTTTTCACTTTGCAAAAGAGTTATATGAATGACTGTATTTTCAAAGCTATAATTCACTGCATTTTTTAAAAGGTTATCAAAAACTCTTTGCATTTTTTGAACATCACATTTCATTTCCAGTAAACGTGGAGCATCCAGTTCACATTGTAAGTTCTTATCCTTGAACATGGGTTTAAATTCATATATCAATTGTTCTAATAATCTCACGATATCAATACGCGAAAGCTCTAAAGCCTGTTGTGTCAGATTGAAACGTGTAATTTCAAAAAATTCATTAATTAAATCTTCTAATCTTTCTGCCTTATCCAAAGCAATCTCAACATAATGATCATGGGATTGTTGAGGAATATCTTTTTCATCTTTTAAAATTGTTAAATAACCAATCATAGAAGTTAAAGGCGTTTTTAAATCGTGGGCCAAATAAACAATCAAATCATTTTTCTTCTGTTCAGCCATTTTGGCAGCCTGTTCATTGAGTTCAATATCTGCTTTTGTCTGATTTAATAAATCATTGACATCTCTTAATTCATCATGTTCCAAATGAATCAGATGTAAATGACGATCATTAATATTTTGAACACCTTGAATCACATCTTCTAAATAAGCATAGGGTTTCCTTAATTCAAAAAAGACAATTACCAGATAACCAATAATTAATAAGATGGGCAAGAAAATAACAAGTCCATCCTGAATAAACAATAGAAAACGATACAAAGGATCTGATGCATACCATGTGATTTGTGACGCTAAATTCCAGGCAATCAAAATAATGACAAACAAAACACAGGTATAAATAATGGCGAATCCAATAATTCGTAACATTGCTTTTTTTAATAACTCATTTTTACTTTTCAATTTGATACCCCACTCCCCAAACCGTTTTAATAAATTTAGGTTTTTTTGTTGACTCCTTGAGTTTTTCTCTTAATCTGGCAATATGTGCCATGACTGTATTATTGTTATCAATGTATTTTTCTTTCCATACTGCTTCAAACAATTCTTCACTCGATACAACTTTGCCCTGCTTTGAACATAAATACCATAAAATTTCAAATTCAATAGGTGTCAAATCCAATAATTCATTATATAAATAACACTTATGTGTTTCTTTATTAATAACCAGCCCTCTAATATCATATTCTAAAATGTCTTGAGGCTGTGTCGTTGCATTATATCTTTTATAACGTCTCAGTTGTGTTTTCACTCGAGCCACAACTTCTAAAGGATTAAATGGTTTTGTAATATAGTCATCCGCACCTAATGTTAACCCCATAATTTTATCCATGTCTTCTACTTTAGCCGTTAACATAATAATTGGGAAAAAATAATGTTCTCTAATTTTCTGACAGATTTGAAAACCATCAATATCAGGTAACATCACATCTAAAACAGCGATATCAATTTCTTCTTTTTCAATGCACCTGATCGCATCCTGTCCATTATAAAATTTATAAACTTCAAACCCTTCATTACATAAATAAAATTCCAAAAGATCTGCAATTTCTTTTTCATCATCTACAACTAATATTTTATCTGCCATTTTAATCACCTATCTTTGATCATCTTCATTGTCCCATTGAAAATGATTTTTTCCTGCACCTATTTCAAAATGATATTTCACAATACCTAAATCTAATTTTGTATAAAAACCTATTCCTCTTTTCACTTTCACTTTTCCATTTTCAAAAGCAAACTTAAATTTCTGTTGATTCATAGCAGTTGGGGCCAATAATGCATAACGAACGCCTTCATAAAACCATTGTGGAAGATTTTCCTCTGTTTCTATAACATCTTTCATATCTTTGCTTCGTCTAGCCACTCCTTGATTTTCACCATAACCAATTGAAATCACAGCCACTATTTTCTCATCAGAATCAAGATGAAGCACTTCTGGAATTTTTTTATAAGTTAAAGCAACCCAACATGTATTTAAACCAAGATGTTGTGCTAATAAAACAAGATGCTCTCCATAATAGCCACATTTTTCCTGTAAATCAGGACTATTCTTCTTACCTATTAAAGCAATATAATGTTGAACACCCTTAAACTTACCATAATGAGCCAGCTGACTTTGAAAAGCACGCGGTTCATTGAGAATCAACTGAATGTTCAAATCACCCTCCTGATTACATTTTTCAATTTGTTTTTCTAATATTTGTGTTTTTTCATCATCAATGGGTTTATCTAAATATTGACGAACACTATGTCGTTTTTCTACTGCTTCTTTGATATCCATTATGAATCTCCTTTCATCCATTCATCAATACTGATTCTATTCTAACACAAAGCATCATAAAATACTTCAAAAATATAACAAACATCATTTTTCATAATAAGAGTAAAAATCATCACTTCTATGAAACAAAGTTTCATGGTATACTAGGATTGGTGATAAAAATGAGTATAATGACACAATTAGAATTTGAACTGGAATTCTCTCAATCAGAAAAACAAATTGCAAAATACATTTTAAATCATGGTGAAGAAGTTTTAAGTATGTCAGTCAAAGAACTGGCAAAAGAAACATATACTTCTCCTGCGACCATTGTCAGACTCTGTAAAAAAATAGGTTTAGAAGGTTATAATGATTTTAAAATCAAATATTCTGCTGAATTACAATATGATTTACATCATACGGATCGTATTGATGTCAATTTTCCTTTTTCTAAAGATGACAGTTATCCTATGATTTGTCATAAGTTATCTTCTCTTTATCAGGAAGTCATTGCAGATACAATTAAACTTATTGATTTTACTGAATTAAATAAGATTGTTGATTTATTATATCCCCATCAGCATATTGATATTTATGGTTCTGGTAATTCCTTATTAGCAGCTATGAGTTTTCAACATAAGATGATGCGTATTTCCAGAGATGTCAATTTAAGAATTTTACATGGTGAACAGGTCTTTATGTCCTATAATTCCAATTCCTCACGTATTGCGATGATTATTTCTTATTCAGGAGAAACCAATGAAAATATTCAGATTGCTCAAACCTTAAAAGAAAACAATACACCCATCATTGTTTTAACATCGGTTGGTGATAATCGTTTATCTCATTATGCAGATTATATTTTAAATATTGGTTCTAGAGAAAAGATTTTTACGAAAATAGCTCCTTTTGCTTCACAGATTTCTATTGAATATCTCTTTAATGTCATTTTCTCTTGTATTTTTCAAAAAGACTATGAACAGAATATTCAAAATAAAATTAGTTATGATAAAAAGAATGATTTTCGTCATCCCTTATCTAGTCCAGTGAGTGATGAAATAAAGTAATTTCATAATATGAAAAAAAGCTTGTTTCAATACTTTTTTTGTTATGATTGAAAAAAACAAAAGTTATGGAGGGTGAATCAATGAAATCTTTACAAATGAAATATAATGGATTACAAATTCTTTTCTGGTTATCCTATTTAGCTATTTATGGTTATGTGGCTATATTTTTACAATATCGTGGTTTATCCAATACGGATATTGGGATAGTGACAGGTGGTGGAGCTATTTTGTCCATCTTTTTATCTCCATTTATCTCATCCCTTTTATCACGCATCAAAGGTTTATCTATTAACAAACTGATTTTCACCCTATACCTGATCATGATTGTCATCTTTACTGTCTTAACAATCATCACTTCACCTATTTTTCTCATTATGATTTTATATGTTTTCCTATTAAGTCTGATTGCTGCAATGGTTCCTCTATTTTCTACAATATGTATGAATTACTTAAAAGATGGTCAATATATCAATTTTGGTTTAGCTAGAGGACTAGGCTCTATCTCTTATGCTGCGGGAGCTATTATTGTTGGTCAGCTGATTGATTTTTTTAATCCAACAGTCATTGCATTTGTCTATGCAATTGCCAGCATCGCTTTATTAATTCTTCTTTATACAATGCCACCCTATCAAATTCAAGAAGAAACAACGACAAAAAACCAGGAAAATATATTCTCTGTTATTAAAAAATATCGTATATTTTTCTTCATTCTCGTAGCTTTTACATTCATGTATGCTGCTTCAACAGCCTTATCAACTTATTTAATTAATATTGTTAAAAATCTTGGTGGAAACACTTCATTATATGGAATTGCTGTCTTTTGTATGGCTGCCAGTGAAATGCCAATTATGTCCATCACTTATCGTTTATTAAAAAAATACCGTTCTGAAACATTACTTTTAGCGAGTGCTTTCTTCTATGTTTTGCGTAATCTGACAATCTGTTTAGCACCTCATTTGATTGTCTTATTAATAGGTATGATGTTCCAGGGATTATCTTTTGGACTCTTTACTGCAACCATCACTTATTATGTCAATGATCATCTTGATGAAAGTGATCAAATGATGGGACAAACAATGATTGCGATGATGTCAACAGGATTAGGATCATCAATAGGAAATATCTTTGGTGGTATATTACAAGATAGTTTAGGTTTAAATAGTATGCTTATCTTTGTATGTGGATTGACTTTGATTGGATGCTTCATTATGTTTATGACATTGAAAAATAAAGTTGGTTTAGGACATCGTCCTTTAATCAAATCAACAAAAAACAGCTAATGATTTGATTTCATTAGCTGTTTATTTTATATTTGATAATCTTTCAAATAATTCTAAGAATTCTTTTTCAACATCATGGTGATGTCTTTCTGCAAAACATGGTTGACTTTTTAATAAACAAGATGGCTTTGGTTGCTGCTCCATCAATGTATATAGTTCATAAGCTAACATATCATCATCTATCCTTTTGATTTTTAAAAGGTCTTCGTCTTTTAATTCTGAAAGTTCATACTTTTCAAAAATAACTTTCATCCATTGACTTTCAATATCCTCATAAAGCTTTAAATGCTGTTTAAGTGGTCTGATAATATCTGATATATAAGCTTCACTGGCATCATGTAATAAACAGGCCAGTGATAGACGAGAATCCTGATATCGAAGAAATGCTTCTTGAGCACAGTTAAGACTATGTTGTGCTACAGAATAAAACATTTTTAAATGACCGCCACCACGACATAATAAGCTTAATGCATGCGCAATGTCTTTGATATCTATATCATCTTTTGTAAATGCAAGAGGATTAATTTTTTTACCTGTATATGTATGCATATATGGATTCATAAAAACACCTCTAAAAAGACTGGCATTTGTCTTCCCTTAACAACAAAATCTTCTTTGAAAAGCAAACCATCATCAAAATAATTGTTAACAAATTGATTTTTTAACATATCACTTTCACCTTCTTTAAAAACCATTGCTTTACGTATCCTATTATATATGACATAGTTTGAAGTCGCAATAGAAACAAAAAGTGATGAGAAATTCTCATCACTTACCAGATTAGATTAATAATTTTCAGTCATTCTTTCGAAATATGCTTTTGGATAACCACATGTTGGACATCTTTCAGGAGCTTCTTCTCCTTCATAAATGAAACCACATTGTCTACATTTCCATCCTTTTGGAGCATCTCCTTTGAATGTTTTTCCTTCTTTATAATTTTTTAATAATCTTAAATAGCGTGCTTCATGTGATCTTTCAACTTTACCGACATTTTCAAACTTAATAGCTAATTCTTCAAAACCTTCTTCTCTTGCTTCTTGAGCCATACGTTTGTACATATCAGTCCATTCTTCATTTTCTCCAGCAGCAGCATCTTCTAAGTTTTGATCAGTTGAACCAATACCATGGAATTCCGCAAACCACATTTTTGCATGTTGTTTTTCCTGGTTAGCTGTTTCTTCAAAAATCGCAGCAATTTGTTCTAAACCTTCTTTTCTTGCCATTTCAGCAAAATAAGTATATTTATTTCTTGCTTGAGATTCACCTGCAAAAGCTTCCATTAAATTCTTTTCAGTTTTTGTTCCAGCATATTTAGATTTCTTTTCTTCTTCAACTTTTTCAAATTGACTTGCTGGAGCTTTACAGATTGGACATTGTTCTGGAGCTGTTTCTCCTTCATGAACATATCCACAAATTTTACAAATCCATTTTGACATTTTCTTTTTCCTCCTTGTTCATCTATCTTCATTATACACCTTAAAAATAATAAAGCAAGAACTTTTTTAATAATAGTAATTATTATTAATAATATTATACATTGCTTTTAAGAAGATAACCATGTATAATGTGAAATGAAAAAAGAATATCGTCAGTAGTGACTTTTATCAAGCACTAACTTTTCTTTTTTAAACTTATGAAAACGTCGTATTCTATGATAGAAATGACAGTGGAGGTACAAATGAATAAACAAAAAACTAAGAATCTTGCATTCATGTCGCTTTTTATTGCCATTGAAATTTTAATGGTTATGGTTCCTTTTCTAGGTTTTATTCCTATTGGTCCATTACGTGCCACAACTTTGCATATTCCTGTTATTATTGCAGGGATTGTCTTAGGGAAAAATAAAGGTGCTCAAGTTGGTCTGGTTTTTGGCTTATCAAGTCTATTTATAAATACAATTCAGCCAACCATTACATCTTTTGTTTTCTCACCATTTATAAGTGGTTCATTTTGGAGTTTAGTGATTGCGATCATTCCTAGGGTCTGTATTGGATATGTTGCTGGAATGATTTATGAAAAATGGAAAAAACATCCTATATTAGCAATGAGTCTAGGTTCTTTTTTAGGTGCAATGACAAATACAATTCTTGTATTGGGTGGTATTTATCTTTTCTTTGGAAATCAATATGCTTCAGCTTTAGGCATGACATTTTCAAAATTGATGCCCTATCTTCTCACAATCATTGCGACAACTGGTTTATTAGAAGCTATTGTTGGAACAATTATTTCTGTTATTGTTTCACGTATTTTAATTCAAATTAAGAAATAAGGTGAAAAAATGTCAAAAAAAATAATTATTGGTATTACAGGAAGTGTTGCGGCTTTTAAAAGCATACAGCTCATTAGTGATTTAGTGAAACAGGGATATCAGATTGAAGTCATGATGAGTGAAAGTGCTACACGTTTTGTGACTCCTGTTTGTATTCAGTCGCTGACAAAACGTAAAGTCTATGTGGATACATTTGATGATGAAAATCCAGCTATCATTACTCACGTAGATATTGTCAAAGATGCTGACTTATTTATGGTTGTCCCTGCCAGTGCTCATACGATTGCAAAACTGGCATATGGTATGGCTGATAATATGCTAACAAGTGCTTTTTTAGCTGCCACATGTCCAAAACTCATTGCGCCTGCAATGAATGTTCATATGTATGAAAATCCTATCACACAAAAGAACATGCAGTTATTAAAAGAAACAGGTGTTGTTTTTGTAGAACCTATCTCAGGATTATTAGCCTGTGGTGATACAGGAAATGGAAAACTGGCAGATGAAGACACTTTATTAGAAATGATTGATTATATGTTAGCACCAAAAACACTTTCAGGTAAAAACATATTAATCAGTGCTGGACCTACACAAGAAAGTCTGGATCCTGTTCGTTTTATTACCAATCACTCAAGTGGTAAAATGGGCTATGCGCTTGCGAAAGCTGCTTTCCAATTAGGGGCCAATGTCACGCTTGTCAGTGGACCTACGCATCTCAAAAAGCCACATGGAGTCAATGTTATTGATGTGATCAGTGCAAACGATATGTATCATCAAATCATTCAGTGTGTTAAAGAATATGATTATATGATTATGTCTGCTGCTGTGGGTGACTATGCCTGCAATGAAATAGCTGATGAGAAAATCAAAAAGCATACTAATACACTCACATTGGAACTTCATAAAAACAAAGATATATTATTAGAAATTGGGAAAAGACGTTTAGCATCTCAAGTGATCTGTGGTTTTGCGATGGAAACAAGTCATCTTATTGAAAATGCTCAAATGAAGCTACAAAAGAAAAACTGCGATATGATTGTGGCTAATCATTTAAAAACAGATGGCGCAGGTTTTCAGGGAGATACCAATGTCGTCAGTATTTTAACACAGCAAGATGTCACAGATTATCAAAAGATGTCTAAACAGGAGTTAGCTTACATTATCTTAAATCAAATGAAAAAGCTGGAGGAAGAAAAATGTTAATTGTTATTGATATTGGAAATACAAATATTACAATGGGAATCTATCATCAAGATCAGTTAATTGGAACTTATCGTTTAACAACAAAATTCCAAAGAACATCTGATGAATATGGATTTATGTTATTATCTTTTTTGAGCGCTTCTTCAATATCTGCTGATGATATTCAAGATATTATTATTAGTAGTGTTGTACCAAAAATCAACTATTCATTTACTAACTGTATCAAAAAATATTTACATAAAAATCCTATCTTTATTGGCCCAGGTGTCAAAACTGGTATTGATATTCGTATTGATAATCCTTCAACTTTAGGTGCTGACCGTCTGGTTGATGCCGCTGGTGCTTATTATACTTATGGTGGTCCTTGCCTCGTTATTGATTTTGGGACTGCTACAACTTATGATGTTGTGAGTGAAAAAGGAGAGTTTTTAGGTGGAGCAACTGCTCCAGGAATAGGCATTTGTGCAAATGCGTTGTCTTCTCAGGCAGCCAAACTTCCTGAAATTGAAATTCAAAAACCTGAACGAGTGATTGCTAAAAATACTATCAAAAGTATGCAGGCTGGGGTCTTCTTTGGATATATTGGACAAACGGAATATTTGATTAAACAAATCAAAAAAGAATATCAGCAAGATATGAAAGTCATTTCAACTGGTGGTTTAGGAAGAATGATTGCTAAAGAAACAGATTTCATTGATATTTATGATGCTGATCTTACATTTAAAGGTCTTAAAATCATTTATGATAAAACAAAAAAGAATTTATATGAAAAACAAGGTTTATAATGAACCTTGTTTTTCTTCTATATATATCATTTTAATCAATTGAGCTATAACATATTGTTTATCAAATAATGTCATCAATCTTTCATTTCCAATTTTATCATGTTCAGGATAAAGCAGAAAATGTAGAATGATGCCTACAATTCCTTTATTATTCATATGTTTAAGAATGTGCAAATCACCATTTAATAAAACAGAAAAATCTTTTTGCAGATATTCTTGAAAATCTTGCAGTAAATCATGAACGAATATATCAAACTGATAAACATAACTCTCATCACGTCCTAAAATTTCACAGATCCAATCGAGTAAAATATATAAATAATCTTCTTTTTGTAAAGGCTCTTGGAAATGTGCCTCTAGAAACTGCTGATAAAGATGATCTTGACTACTACTTTTTGTATATTGACGTATATATCTTTCTGTCAATAAAATATTTTGATAAGTTTTTTCAAATAAGACAGTTTGAAATGGTAAAAATGTATATTTATGACCAACATACTTGTTCATTGCTTTTTGACCCTGCTGATATCCTAAACGTAGTGAACGTTGAATAGATTCTTTAGAAAAATCCATAAATCCACTGAGTTCAACAGTTGGATACGTATAATGAATATGAGGACGATGCAAATAATGGGAATGCTTAACAGGATAACTCATATCAATGACTAATACTTCATCTGCTCCCATAGCTAAAGCTAAATCAATGGGAACATTATCATAATACCCTCCATCAATATACGCCTGATCTTGAAAGCGATGAATAGGAAACAATGGAAAACAAGAGGCACTGGCTAATAAATAATCATAAATATGTTGACGTGGCATTTCTTCTTTTGTTATATACAAGGGTTTGAGTGATGGAAATTGTACTGTACATAATCCAAAATCAATTGATGATTGAAGAAGTTTATCTTCATTTAATAACTGGCGTATCAAATGTTTTAAAGGTGTAATATCAGCACCTTTTTCTTTCATATAATTCTTAAAAAATGAAATAACCAGATGTGATTGATCAAGCATATGATCAAAATCAAAACTCAAATCTGGTAAGCCCCCTTCAAAAACATCTTTTTCTTCAATATTTTCCCATAAATGCAAGAGAACATCTATATCCTTTTGCGCTAACAAACAGGCATTTAAAGCTCCTATAGATGTTCCCGTTACTATCTGATAATCCATTTGCGCTTCATGAATAGCTTTTATAAACCCAGCTTCATAAGCACCCTTGGCTCCTCCTCCAGCGAAAACAATTGCTTTTTTCAAAATTAATCTCCCCTTTTGCTCTCTTTTATCATATGAGAGAACTGTTCTAAATAGACATCAAATTCCTGAAAATCTGTTAAATGATATTCCCAGTTAGGAGAACCAATTTTCCCTGGTACATTAAAGCGACAAAATGTATCTTTGCCCATCAAATCCCAAAATGGAATAATAACTTCTTTGGCATCTAAATCTAAACAATAATTTAAGATTTTCTGATACATATGTTGTTGTGAATAATCTTGTAATAGTTCTTCTAATTTTTTATATTCATCTTCATCTAAAGTATTGAGCCATCCAACTAAAGTATCATTATCATGTGTTCCACTATAAACAACAACATTTGAAAAATCAAAATCATAGGCATAATGGAACTGAAAAACATACATACCTTTTAAATGATAATGATCTCTCAACTGATAAACTTCATCTCTTAAATCACCCAAATCTTCAGCTAAAATAGATAAATGATCAATTGATGAATACAGAGTATCAAATAAATCATAACTTGGTCCTTCAACCCACTCTCCGATAACAGCAGTCGGTTCACTCGCTGGAATTTTCCAATACGTATCAAATCCCCTGAAATGATCAATTCTGACACGATCATACATTTGTTGACTCGCTTTCATACGCTCAACCCAAAAAGCATAATGGTGTTGTTTTAAATATTCCCAATTATAAATAGGATTTCCCCAACGTTGTCCAAATTTACTAAAATAATCAGGAGGTACACCTGCTACAAATGAAGGTGTCCCATCTTCTTCTAATAAAAAGCATTCTCTGTTTTGCCAAACATCCGCCGAATCTAATCCTACATAAATAGGCATATCTCCAATAATTTCAATATTTTTTTTGTGCGCATAATCTCTGAGTTGTTGCCACTGTAAGAAAAAGAAATACTGTAAGAAAATTTGATAATCAATATCCTTAGTAAACGGCAATAATGAAAAAGATTGATCATGTTGATAATTTTTATATTCTTCTGGCCATTCAACCCATGAACGTTCATGATGATGTGATTTAAAAACTCTAAAAATAGCATATGAATAAAGCCATGACTTATTTTTTTCAACAAATTCCTGATATTGCTGATCACCGTGAAAACGTGAAAATGCCAAACGATAATATGCTTGTTTTTGTTTTCTTACCTTTGCATAATCTACATATAAACTCTGTTGATTATCAATGTGAACTTCATCAGGATATAATAACCCTGCTTCAATAAAAGCTTCGATATCTAAATAAATTTCATCACCAGCATGACTTGATAAAGGCTGATATGGGGAATGACCATATCCTAATGGATTTAATGGCAGTATCTGCCAAATTTCAAGATGTGCTGCGGCTATTTTATCAATAAATTGATATGCATTTTGACCAAAATCTCCTACTCCATATACACTAGGCAATGCTGAAATAGGAAATAATATACCTGTTTTTTTCATAACTCTTCACCTAATAACCTATATTTTCCTCAATAATAATGACATGAATACGATTTTTTTGTCCCTGATAAGCAAGTTTAACGTAACTGCTGCAAATACGTTCGTCACTTAAACAATCCTGACATTGTCCTAACTTTGTACAAGGTGTATGCTTATGCAATCGTAAAGCATTAGCTGGTGCACTATATTGACGTATATGTTCAATCGCTTCCTGTTCATTCGCACAGATTTTATTTATTCCAGCAATAACATAAACATCTTTAGGACCAAAAATCATTGCTGCTACACGATTCCCTGTACCATCTATATTATATAAACATCCATCCATTGTCAAAGCATTAGTTCCTGTAATAAATATATCTGCCAATAGCCCTTCTCTTAAACGTTCTTTCACTTGTTCTTGAGATAATCCCATTTCATAACGATCTATAAACTGTACATCGCTTTCCCTTATCAAATCAATAATTCCTAATTGTGATAATGTGACACTTCCTCCTACAGCAACTTTCTTTTGATCCTTTAAAACAGTTCTTAAATATTGTTTTAATTCATTTTCATCCTTGACAATCATACATGACATCTGATTTTTTTCAAAAGCCTTTATTAACTGATTTTCTTTCATACGTAATAATGTTTGATAATTTTCTTCCATTTTTTATCCTCCTATAATAGCAATTGTCCTAACTGATAGATAACAAACGCAACCAGATATGCCATTCCGGTTTGAAACATGACTGTTAAAATTGCCTGAGGCCATGAACGTAATTCACGTTTTGTTGCAGCAAAAGCAGCAACACAAGGCATATATAAAACGGTAAAAACTAAAAATGTAAAAGAACTTAATGGTGTGAAAATGCCAATTAATGCTTGATTTAAAGCTGCTGTTGAAGAAGATTGTGTTAAAACAGTTAAAGTAGAAACAACTGACTCTTTTGCAGTAATACCTGTCATTAAAGCTGTTGAAGCACGCCAATCATTAAAACCAAGTGGTGCAAAAATAGGTGATACAAATGAACCGATTGCAGCTAAAATACTTTGCGAACTGTCTGTGACAAAATCAAAAGTAAAACTAAAACTTTGTAAAAACCATATCACAATAGAAGCCATAAAAATGATAGTAAAGGCTTTATGGATAAAATCCTTTGCTTTATCTAAAACATTTAAATAGACATTTTTTAAAGTTGGAATACGATAAGCTGGAAGCTCCAATACAAATGGAACAGGTTCACCAATAAATATCGTATTTTTCAATAATAAAGCAGAAATAATAGCGACTAAAATTCCAATACAGTAAATGCTTATCATGACTATTGCTGCTTTATGAGGAAAGAAAGCCGCAATAATCATTCCATAAATAGGCAGTTTCGCACTACAAGACATAAATGGCGTTAAAATAATTGTCATCTTACGATCTCGATCACTGGATAAGGTACGTGTTGCCATAATAGCTGGGACACTGCATCCAAAACCAATTAACATAGGTACAAAAGAACGTCCTGATAATCCTATTTTTCTCAACGCCTTATCCATGACAAATGCAACACGTGCCATATAACCGCTATCTTCCAGCATTGATAAAAAGAAAAACAAAATCACAATCACTGGTAGAAATGATAATACGCTTCCAACACCTGCCAAAATACCATCTCCAACTAAAGAACGTAACCAAAAAGCAACATCATATTGTTCTAGAAGGCGAATGATCATATTTGAAAATTCTCCAATAATAGAATCCATTAAATCTTGTAATGGTGCTCCAATAAGTGAAAATGTCAAATAAAAGATCAACAACATAATAAGAATAAAAATAGGAATTCCTAAATATTTATGTGTCAATAAACGATCAATTTTCTCAGAACGAATTTGTTCTTTTGTTTCACTTTCTATAAAAACAGTTTGCTTACATACATCTTCAATAAAAGAATAACGCATATCAACAAGTGCTGCCTCACGGTCTGTTCCTGCTTCTTCTTCCATCTTCTGTAAAATATGCTCAATAATATGACGATCTCCCTGATCAATATGCAATTGATCAAACATCTCATCATCACCTTCGATAATCTTTGTCACACAATAACGTAAAGGCAACTGTAAAGATTGTGCACTCTGTTCAACGATATGTGATATAGAATGAATAGCTTTATGCACAACACCATGACAAATATCAATATGTTGTGATGGCTTATCTAAATTATTTTCAATAGCCGTTATAACATCTTCAATACCTTCATTTTTACTTGCTGAAATAGGAACAATATCCATTTCTAAACGTTCCTTTAAGCCATCAATATCAATGCTATTACCACTCGTAATCACTTCATCCATCATATTTAAAACCAGAATCATAGGAATATTTAATTCTAATAATTGAGTTGTTAAATAAAGATTTCGTTCCATATTCGTTGCATCAATAATGTTAATAATTAAACATGGTTTTTCTTCCAATAAATAACGAATAGAAACGATTTCTTCAGCTGTATAAGGTGATAATGAATAAATACCAGGTAAATCTATTAATTCTAATTCATCTTTATGTTTTTTTATGAATCCTGTTTTTTGTTCAACAGTAACGCCAGGAAAATTCCCAACATGCTGAGAAGAACCAGTCAAAGCATTAAATAATGTTGTCTTCCCACAATTTTGATTACCAATTAAAGCAATTTTTTTACTCATCATCAACCACCCTCACTTCAATCAAGGCAGCATCCTCTTTCCTCAAAGTCAAAACATAGCTTCTTAAATAAACTTCTATTGGATCCCCCATAGGTGCCACTTTCCTGATTTTCACTAATGTATGGGGTGTTAAACCCATTTCTAATAAGCGTCTTCTCAAAAGTCCTTTACCATTAACAGATACAATCTGTACCAATGTTTGAGGACTCATCTGATCTAATGTCATACCCTCACCTCATCTACCTACCCATTATAACGCATTTTTTAAACAATGAAAATATTATCTTTTTCAATATCATTGACATGCTTCAAACAAGCAGTAAAATAATATTGAGGTGAAAACATGAAAAAATTATTAATTGTTGTTGATTTTCAAAATGACTTTGTGACTGGTAGTTTAGGATTTGATGAAGCTCCTCAACTAGAAAATCATATTGTCCATTTAATTCAGACATTCCAACAAAATCATGATGATATTATCTATACAATGGATACACATCAAACAAATTATCTACAGACTTATGAAGGATTGCATCTTCCTATTGCCCATTGTATAGAAAATACACCAGGATGGCAGTTATATGGAAAAGTGAAAGAATTATTAAGTGATTGTACCTGCTATAAGAAAGAAACATTTCCATCTTTAGAAATGGCTAATGATTTAAAAAATAAAGAATATGAAAGTGTTACTTTAGTTGGACTTGTTTCTCATATTTGTGTTTTATCGAATGCGATTATGGTCAAATCAGCTTTACCTGACACGCCCGTACGTGTAGATTTAAAAGGTTGTGCCAGCAGTGATCAAATCACTCATCAAAAAAGTATTGACGTTATGAAGTCTTTACAAATAGAAATAATTGAATAGTAAAAACCACGCCATGAATTGAACTTTTAGAGTTCATTCAAAAGACGTGGTTTTTTACATTTATAATAGACTTGTTTCAATATAAACACTCTTTAATAAAACATATCTTCATCATCAAATAAATTTTGTGAATTTAATTTTTTCTTTTGCATATATTGAACATAATCATGTTCTAGGATATCTTTACCTAAAAGATTGACATTCATAGGATTATCCATATTAAACTCATAAACATATGCTTGATCTTTGACTTTTCCATCATTATCTAAAATATCCATATAGATTTTATTATATTCATTATTCTGGCAATCTTTACCAAAATAGCTTTCTAACTCATCAAGATGAGCTAAAGTCTGATCATTAACATCATAAACTTCACCAAAAATCATATCCTGACCTTCACATAAATAAGCAGGATAAATTTTACCAATAATTGTCATTAAACTTCCTTTTATATAACCATGACCACAATATGTTGCTTGATCTTTTAAATAAATGTCATAATTATACATACCTTGTCTTAAAGTTCCATATACAAATACTTTTGCCATTAATGTGTCGCTCCACCTGTTACTTTTAAATCTTCTTTAGTATCTACAATAGCTTCAATAGCTGCGCATAAACCTTCTACTATAGTTGATAAACTCATGCTTGCAGTGTTTGCTCTTTCAATAACTTGTTCTGGTAAAAATGGAATATGTATAAATCCACTTCTTTTCCCTGGATATTTCGTTTCAATAATGTGTCTAACTCCATATAACACATGATTGCATACAAATGTTCCTGCCGTATTAGATACTGCAGCTGGTATATTCTTTTCACAAATTCGTGCAACCATGGCCTTTATTGGTAAATTAGAGAAATAAGCTGCAGGTCCATCTTCAAAAACAGGTTCATCAATAATCTGTTGCCCAGCATTATCAGGAATACGGCAATCATCAATATTAATTCCAATTCTTTCAACAGTGATAGCTGTACGTCCTCCAGCCTGACCAATAGATAAAACAACATCTGGATCATATTTAGCAATTGCTTCATCAATGACCTTTAAAGATTGATGACAAATGGTTGGAATTTCTAATTTTATAATCTGAGCTCCTGCAATTTCATCAGGCAATAATTTTACAGATTCAATCGCGGGATTAATTTTATCTCCACCAAATGGGTCAAAACCAGTCACTAAAATTTTCATCTTTTATAACCTCCTAAAATGCTAAGACAAGCATTAATACAATATGAATAACAATCATGATCATAGCCATTGGAAGCTGTGATTTAATAACAGCCCATTTTTGATCTTTTGTTTCTAAAACGGCACAAGGAACAATATTGAAGTTTGCTGCCATTGGCGTTAATAGTGTACCACAATATCCAGCTGTCATACCTAAAGCAGCTACAATTGATGGATCTCCACCTTGATTAATAACAAATGGAATCCCAATACCAATGGTAATAACGGTAAATGCCGCAAAAGCATTACCCATAATCATTGTAAAGATAACCATACCTAAAACATAAACAATAACACCAATCACAATATTACCAGATGGGATAACACTTGAAATAATGTTTGAAATAACATCTCCAACACCTGCTTCATTAAAAACACTTCCTAAAGCTCCTAACAACTGTGGTAATAAACAAGAAGCTCCTACTTGCATTAATAAACGTGATGTATCACTACGTGTTTCAGATAATTTTGGTTTACAAATGATCATCGCTAAAACAAGTGCTACAAGACATGCAATTCCTGTCATAACGGCACCATCTAATGCAGTTGGATTTCCTGCACTGCTACCAAATGAAAATAATTGTAAAGTAAAGAAATTACTTAATTTCAAGAAAAATGTCTGTGCTGTTTCAGCATTATATTGAATTAATGATAAAATTAAAGCCATAACCCCAATAGAAACAGCAGGAATAAAGATTTTATTTCCTAATTTTTCACTCGCTTGTTGACGGAATTCATGAGTTGATTCTGTAAATTCACCCATTTTCACCTGATTTGTTGCTGTTAAGCATCCCATAACAACAAGCATAGCTCCAATTAAAACATTAGGAAGTAATTTTCCTAACATAAAAATGACACCTAATAAAGCCCAGAATAATGTTGTTCCTACTTTTGCTTCTTTATTACGTGTTGCACGATAAGCAGTATCAAAACTTACAAATGCACATAAAACATAGAAGAATTCAGGAAGATAGATTGTTAAAAAGTCTAACATTATTTATTTCCTCCCTTCTTGATTTTTCTGTCATATAAAAAGACTTGAACAAATGTTAATGCTACAGAAATAACCGCAATATATATAGAAGCCGTTGCAATGGATGCAAGAGTCACTTCTGTAAATCCTGCTTCAGCCATTGTTCCATACATCAAAACAACACCACTGGCAGCTGGGAAACAGTTTTGTGCAAAGAAGTTTCCATAGTTTTCTACTGCAGAAGATAATCCTTTTAATGATTCTTCTTCTTTTTCATCTAACTCTCCACCTTTAACTTTTTCACCTGCTGCTTGAGCCATTGGATAAATTAATGGTCTTACAAACTGTACAACCCCACCAATTCTAATATTTAATGCAGAAGCAATAGTACGAATAACAGAGTAAATCGCTAAGACTTTTCCAGCCGATGCATTTTTTATTTTACCAATTAAATATGCAGCTCTTTCTTTTAAACCATATCTTTCGATAATCGCAATAACTGGGAAAATAATTAAGAAAATTGACATTAAACGATTAGAAACAAAAGAACTTCCTAAGATTTCTAATATTTCAATAAAACTCATTCCAGAAACTAAACCAGTCACAATTCCTGAAATAATAACAGTCGCTAAAACATCTAATTTTAAGGCAAATCCTACAACGATGATAACGATTCCAATCAGTGTTATATACTCCACAAATACACTCCCTTTCAAAATGTTAACAGAAATATTATATATGATTTTTCTATTTCTTGCAACTCAATGTCCTTTTCACTAAAATTGTTCATTACCATTTTATACCAATATAACAATTTTATATAAACAAATTTATGAATTATAGAAAATATAACGTTTTTTCATTATTTCATTTCAAAAAAACATTGTATACAACTTTAAAAAAGAGTATAATTTCTTTAATCAAAAAGGGGGATTTTTATGGAAATAAGAATTGAAAAAGTACAAACTTTAAAAGAAAAACCTAATCAAGATCAGTTAGGTTTTGGAAAATATTTTACTGATCATATGTTCATTATGGATTGGGATAAAGATCAAGGTTGGCATGATGCACGCATTGTCCCTTATGGACCCATCCCAATGGATCCAGCCACAATGGTTTTACACTATGCTCAAGAAACATTTGAAGGATTAAAAGCTTACCGTAATCCAAATGGCGATATTTTACTTTTCAGACCAGAAATGAATGGAAAACGTATGATTAATTCTAACAAACGTCTATGTATGGCTGAACTTCCTGAAGATATGTTTGTAGAAGCGGTTGAAGCCATTGTTAAATTTGAACAAGATTGGATTCCAACTGCACCAGATACATCTTTATATATTCGTCCATTTATGTATGCTTCTCAACCAGGCGTTGGGGTACATCCTGCTGACAGTTATCGTTTCATCATCATTCTTTCACCAGTAGGTGCTTATTATCCTGAAGGTGTAAACCCAGTGAAAATTTGGGTTGAAGATGAATTTGTCAGAGCGGTCAAAGGCGGTACTGGTTTTACAAAATGTGGTGGAAATTATGCTGCCAGCATTGCTGCACAAGTCAAAGCTGAACAGAACGGATATACACAGGTTCTTTGGTTAGATGGTGTTCATAGAAAATATGTTGAAGAAGTTGGAACTATGAATGTCATGTTCCTTATTGGTGATACCGTTGTGACAGCGGCGCTTGAAGGTTCTGTCTTACCTGGTGTGACAAGAGATTCTATTATACATATCTTAAAAGATATGGGATATAAAGTAGAAGAACGTGATTTAAGTATTGATGAACTCATGGAAGCGGGTCGTACTGGTCAATTAAAAGAAGCATGGGGAACGGGTACAGCTGCTGTTATTTCTCCAATTGGTGAACTTTGTTATAAAGGTGAAAAAATAACGATTCATGACTTTAAAACAGGTCCTCTCACACAAAAACTTTATGACACTCTAACAGGTATTCAATGGGGGCGTCTTGAAGATAAATATCATTGGACAAAAGTTGTTAAATAATGAATATATAGAGATTTGTTTAAACAAACTTTTACATTTTAAAAATGATTTTGCTATAATATCAACGTTATCGAGCAACGAAAAGGTGTAAGTCCAGATTATGGACTTATGCCTTTTTTGTCATTTAAAGGAGGAATATATTTTACAATTGTGGCTGTCATGTTATTCTTAACAAGAATTTTCATAGGAAAAGTGGCCAATCAAAAAGAGGAAGTTATCTTTGTTTACACATGTCATATGTGTATGTTTATTGCATTATTCCTGATAGCTTTCATTCCTCATAACATCACTTTTCTTCTTTCAGCAGCTCTTTCTGGTTATGTCTTTGGATGAATTGAACCCGCCTTACAGTCTATGGCCGTGAGTATTGCACCACCTCAAAGAAGAGGTGCAGCCAATTCAACATTTCTATGTGCTTATGATATGGGAATTGGATTAGGTGGAGGAATCGCTGGTGTTTTGATTGATATGATTGGATATAATTATATGTTTGCCATCATTGCTATAGCAAATATTTTATCTATTCTTATTTATATTGCTATTGGCCAAAAGCATCCATCATCATTAACTTATCGTTTAAAAATGCAAAAAGAAAAGCAAGCTTAGACTTGCTTTTTATTTACGTTTTTCAACTGGCTGATAGTCTTTTAATGTCCCAACATATTTTGTAGCTGGTCTGATAATACGGTTTGAATATAATTTGTTTTCTACATTATGTGCGATCCACCCTACTGTTCTTGCAACAACAAATAATAATGTATAAAGATCACTCGGTATATTCAACATATTGTAAACAAGCCCACTATAAAAGTCGACATTCGTACAGACATGGATTCCTTTTCGTTGATAAATTTCTTGAACAGCAATTTCACCAAAACGTTTATAAAATAAATATTCCTGATGACGCCCTTTTTCAATGGCTAATTCCTCACAGATTTGACTTAACATCTCACTACGAGGATCACTTAATGTATAAACAGCATGTCCAATTCCATAAACAAGACCACTGCCATCATTGAAATCTTTATCCAAAATACGATTAATAATCATTTTTATTTGATCATCAGTTGCATCTAATGATATTTCTTCAATAACGTTTTCCATTTGTTTTTTTACAGCTAAATTTGCTCCTCCATGACGCGGCCCTTTTAAAGAACCAATTGCTCCAGCTACTGAAGAATATATATCTGTTCCTGTTGAAGAAATAACAACATTGGTAAATGTAGAGTTATTTCCTCCACCATGGTCTGCATGTAAAACCAATGCAATATCTAAAGCTTCTGCTTCTTTTTGAGTAAATTTTCCGTCATTTCTCAATAAAGATAAAATCGTTTCAGCAATACTTAAATCTTTTTGAACATGATGAATAACCAGACTCTTTTCATCAAAATAATGAACTTTTGTCTGATATGTATAACAGACAATACTTGGAATCTTAGCCAATAAATCAATTCCCTTATTAAGAGTTTCTATTATACTTGTATTATCAGGATCATCATCATAACCATATAACATCAATACTTCCTGCTGTAATTTATTCATTAAGTTTTTAGCTGGAAATCCTAAGATATTGGCCTCTAAATAATGTGGAGGCAATTCATAACGATCACTTAAAACTTTTTTGAATTTTTCAAACTCATCATATGAAGGCAAATAACCAAAAAGAATTAAAAAACATACTTCTTCAAATAAATATCTTTTCTCTTTTCTTTGACCATTTATAATGTCTTCAACATTAATACCACGATAATAAAGACTTCCATAATCATCTGTTTTTTCTCCATCTTGGATTTTATATCCAACAACATCAGAAATTTTAGTTAATCCAACCAATACTCCTGTACCATCTTCATTACGTAAACCTTTTTTCACAGAATAAGTTTGATAAAGTTCATTATCTATATGATTTTCAACTAAGGACTTTTCAAAAAAATCTTGGATTTGATCATTCATAGATTCTCACCCCTTTTTCTATATTAAGTCCATTATATCACTATTTTGTATAATTGTATACAATAAATAGATATTTAAATCCATCCAAAATATTGACAGGCATATTCAATACCATCTTCATAACTTGCTTTTGTAATAAAGCTCGCTTTATCTTTCAATTCTTGACAGGCATTTCCCATTGCAATTGATGTCCATTCTGGTTTAAACATAATCAAATCATTATAATCATCCCCAAAAACAACGACATCTTCAGCTTGACCATGAACATACTCTAACATTTTGAAAATACCTTCATCTTTAGCATCATGCTGATATGTTAAATATTCTTTCATAAAACGAATATGTCCAATTGAATCAAGAAGTGTTAATTCATGTTCATGCTTTTCATCCACAGCAATATAAATTTTATAATAATCTTGAATATCCTGATAAGTTAATGATGAATCAAAGAAATATCTAGTTGGTTCTTTTCTATATCCAACCTGTTGAATAAATAATTCATCATTCATAATAACATCAATACTATCATTAGGTGAAATAAGAAGTCCAAATCCTTTTTGATGAGCTTCCTGACATAACGCAATAGCTTTTTGACGATCCAAAGGTTTATTTTCAATAAGCTGATCATTCATTGTAATAGCAGCGCCTCCATTACTTACAATATGGTGAAATCCTGCTTCTTTCGCAAATTCTTTTGTTTTATAATAAGCTCTTCCTGTCGCAATACATACAAAATGACCATTGTCCTGTAATTTTTTGATTGTTGTTTTTGCACTAGGTATCAATTCACCTGTTTGCTTATTTGTAAGTGTTCCATCTATATCAAAGAAAAAATATTTTTTATTCATAACTATCACCTTCCTAAAGTTTATTATATCAAATCCTCACTTTTATGAAAATACTGATAAATAAAACTCATATGAATGGGTGAAAGAATAACGCCAGCTATACCAAAAAAATGAATATGCAAAACCATAGATACCAATAATAAAAAAGCAGGAATTTTCATCTCTTTATTCATGATATGCGGTTCAAGAAAACTACGTATCATGTTAATAATCAAATATAAGCAAAATAAATAAACTGCCTTCATATATACCCCTTGAAATAAATATAAAACCATCATAGGTATTAAAATAATTCCAATTCCAATAAATGGCAAACTGTCCAGCAAACAAATTGTAAAAGCATAAAGCAATGGTGAATCAATCTTTAAAATAAGAAAAGCAATCAATAAAATTAAAAATGTTACAAACATTAAAATAATCTGACATTTCATGTAAATCCATAAACTTTTTAAGACTCTATTTTTAAACTGTACAAGTTGAAAACATGTCTTTTTTTGTAAGAGTCGTAAAAAACAACCTTTCATATCTTCATAATCTAAAACAAGAAAAAATGTAGAAATCACAAATATGAAGAAAGACAAAAGAAATGAAGGAATGGATTTAATAAAAGATGATGCAAAAGATATGAAATCAAGCATATTCTGATTAATCCAGTTTTGAAAGATGATTACAAAATCTTGTGGTACAAAAGAAAAGATATTTTCTAAAAGTTTTGTTATTTTATATATAAAGGGTAAAAAAATAGAATCATAATACACAGGCAATTGTTGAAAAAAGTGGACACATAAACAAAATAAAGCTGTTATTAATATGCCCAAAAGGAATGCTAAAGCAAGATAAATAAATAATAGCAAAGAAATACCTATAGCACTTTTTTGTAATGGAATATACTGTTGAATACGATCAATCAATGGCTTTAAAACAAAAAAACAGAGAATAGCTAATATAAATGGAAAAAGCAAAGAAAACATATATTTTAAAATAATAATATATATTAATAAACCAAACCCAATGATAAGGTATTGTTTTTTATCCATAGACTCACCTATTCATTTATATGTTTATAAATAAAAATAAGTCCATTCAGGACTTATTTATACAATTCATGACAACAATCGACATTTTTCTTATTGAAAACATGTTAAAGTTAATCATGGTGATTAAAAATGCATATATATGATTCAACGAATAATCAATATCAATTCCCAATTTTAGATCCAGATTTTTCCTATCAGCATATTGATTATCAAAAAAATCTATATCCTTTCTTTAAACAGTTACATATTCCTTCTACTGTACGCTTTTTAACTGGAATATATATTGAATATCAAATTCTACCCTATCATATTGAAGAATATCCTCAACTTTATTTTCATATTTCAAAACATTTAGCAACAAAAATGAATGAATTCTTTGATTTTGGTGATGCTCACCTCTATTATGAAAGATCCAACTTCTTCTTTTTAGTTATGTTTAATACAAATGAAGAACTGATTGAAATTGCTTTTATTCAATTTCATTCATATTTGAAAAACAAAACATTTGAATACTTACATCATACATGTTCATTTCAAATCAAATGTGGTGCTTATGTATCAACCATTAATATTCATCCTTATAAGCTCTTTGATCTAGCTAAAGAACAATGTCAACAAATTTTATCTAAAGATAAAACTCACATTTCAGTTTATAATTTAAAATTATTACGTTAATGACATTCAAAGTGTTGATATAAAAGGACAATTGCTTTTTTTAAAATCAATAATACAAAAATACTGCTCAAACATATTGGAATAATGAAAATTAATGATTTTGAGAAAAGTGAATAAATCTCAAAGAAATCATGCATTATCATCAATATGAGATAAAAAACAACTGTAATCGTACTCGTAACAATGACTCTTATACGATTCCATGGTAAACATACAACAAAAACGACCAGAAAACTGATAAAACCAGCAACTAAATAATAATATGTAGATAACATTTTAGCATCAAAATGGAATTCTTTTCCAATCCAGGTAATGGCCAGCATATAAATGATCATAGTCAGGGCACAAGGCAAAGCTGTCGAAATGACATGTTTCAAAAAACCTTGTGATGATAAAGACGATGAACGTTCCAGAGTCAACAAGAAACTAGGTAAACCGATTGCTAAACCACTAATTAAACTTAACTGTAATGGTGTAAATGGATAACTCATTCTTAAAACCGCAAAAATCAAGGCTAATACTGTTGAATAAATTGTTTTGGTTAAATAAAGTGAGCTGACTCTTTCAATATCTGCAATAATAGCTCTCCCCTCTTTCACAATATCAACCATAGATGCGAAAGAAGAATCTAATAAAACAATATGTGCAGCCTGTTTAGCAGCATCACTTCCCGCGGCCATAGCGATACCACAATCAGCATCTTTAAGTGCCAGAACATCATTTACTCCATCTCCAACCATTCCAACAACATGCTCATTTACCTGTAGTGCTTTAATAATACGCTGTTTCTGTTCTGGTTTAACACGACCAAAAACATGATAATGTGCAACAATATTTTCTAATTCCATATCATCTTCAGGTAATGTTGAAGCATCAATATAGAGATGACCATTCTTTAATCCAGCTAATTGCACAACACGAGATACAGTTGCTGGATTATCCCCTGATAATATACGTATATCCACATTTGCATTTTCAAAGAAATGTAATGTTTCTTTAGCTTCAGGACGAATACAATCATAAATAATAATAAGTGCGATTGGCTTGACTTGACCAATCTTGGATTCTTGTTCATCAATCAAATCTATTTTTCCTAACAAAAGAACACGAAATCCCTTTTGGGCATATTCATCACCCTGATTTAAAACAACATGATCTGATGGTAATAAAAATTCTGGTGCTCCTAAGACATAGTTACCATTTCCTTGAATACTTAAGGCACGCATCTTTCTTTGAGATGAAAAAGGAATACGTTTATTCACAATAACGTTGTCTTGTTTAAAGAAATAGTCTTGCAATGCTAATTGCGTTGCATTGACATCATCAAACTCATGAGCCATCACACCCATAATATATTCTATTTCCTTTAAACGATATGGCTCAACAGGTATCACTTCTTCAACTTTGAGTTCACCTGTTGTAATGGTTCCTGTTTTATCTAAGCATAAGACATCTACCCTTGCTAAAGCTTCAATAGCTTCCATTTCTTGAATCAAGGCCTTTTTACGCGCCAATTTTCCAACACCAATGATAAATGATAAACTTGTTAATAAAACCAAACCTTCAGGAATCATTCCAACGACACCAGCTACAGTTTTGACAATGGCACTGGCTAAATCATTTGGAAAGGCACTACGTTGTGAAAAAAACAATACGATACCAACTGGAATAATCACAACACTTAAAACTTTAATCACTTTTTCAATAGAATCTTTCATTTCAGAAGAAGCTTTATTTTTATTTTTCGCTTTATGAACAAGCTTAGTGGAATAATTATCATTCCCTACACGAATAACCTTCGCATAAGCACTTCCGGCAACTACAAAACTACCTGAAAGTAACTCATCATCTTTATACTTCTTAACAGGTTCAGATTCACCAGTTAACATAGCTTCATTAACTTCCATTCCCTGCGAACTTAAAACGATACAGTCACTTCCTATTTGATTACCCATTTCTAAAAAAACAATATCATCTAAAACCAATTCTTCCGTAGGAATAATAATTTCTTCTTGATTTCTTATAACTTTTACTTTCTTAACTGTCACAACAGTTAACTGATCAATAATTTTCTTAACCTTAAACTCCTGATAAATACCAATAAAAGCATTAATAAAGATGACAACCATAAAGGTTAAATTGGTCCAACGACCAGTAGAAATAATAATGGCTGCTAAAAAAACATTTAAACAGTTGAAATAAGTCAAAGTATGTTCTAAAACAATTTGTTTTTTTGTTTTTGAAATATTATCATGTGATATATTAATAAGCCCTCGTTGCTTACGTTCTTCTACCTGTTGATATGTTAACCCCATATATTTCATATCATCCATCAAATCACCTACTTTTATATCAATATATAACATTGTTATGAAATATATATGAATATCATAAAAATATCATAACACAAATTATGATATAAAAAAATAAAAAAAACCTCATAAAGAGGTTGCATACATCTTGGTGGACCCTGAAGGACTCGAACCTTCGACCGATCGGTTATGAGCCGATAGCTCTAACCAACTGAGCTAAGGGTCCAAGTAAAATAAAAAGTGGTATTCACCACTATTAAACTTAATGGTAGCGGGGAAGGGATTCGAACCCCCGACCCACCGGGTATGAACCGATTGCTCTAGCCAACTGAGCTACCCCGCCATGTAGTGAATCGTTTTTGATAAAAATGGTGGTTCCGGCCGGAATCGAACCAGCGACACGAGGATTTTCAGTCCTCTGCTCTACCGACTGAGCTACGGAACCAAAATAAATGGCGGTCTGGACGGGGCTCGAACCCGCGACCTCCGCCGTGACAGGGCGGCATTCTAACCAACTGAACTACCAGACCATTTGGTTGCGGGAGAAGGATTTGAACCAACGACCTTCGGGTTATGAGCCCGACGAGCTACCAGACTGCTCCATCCCGCGATATGAAATTTAATAAATGGCGGAGGTTGAGGGATTCGAACCCCCGCGGGACTTTCATCCCCTGTCGGTTTTCAAGACCGATCCCTTCAGCCGGACTTGGGTAAACCTCCGCAACATAATGGTGGAGCTTAGCGGGATCGAACCGCTGACCTCCTGCGTGCAAAGCAGGCGCTCTCCCAGCTGAGCTAAAGCCCCATTACAATGGTCGGGAAGACAGGATTCGAACCTGCGACCCCCTGGTCCCAAACCAGGTGCACTACCAAGCTGTGCTACTTCCCGTTCGTATATTTGATTGGCGCGCTAGGCAGGAATCGAACCCACAACCTCTTGATCCGTAGTCAAGCACTCTATCCAGTTGAGCTACTAGCGCCTCTTAACAGTGCCATTCAATAATATCACATTTCTTATTCAATTGCAACACTTTTTTTCATTTTTTTCAATTTCTTTTTTTGAATGGTGCCCAGGGCCGGAGTCGAACCGGCACGGATTTTAAGGTCCGCAGGATTTTAAGTCCTGTGCGTCTACCAATTTCGCCACCTGGGCAGTTGGAGGTTCCAGCCGGACTCGAACCGACGATGACAGAGTTGCAGTCTGTAGCCTTACCAACTTGGCTATGGAACCAACTTCCTTAACTCGTTGCTCACCTAGTATATAATATTTTCCCCATTTATGCAATACCTTTTTTCGTTTTTTTTACAAATGATTGCTCTCATTTGACTCCATATTTTAATTTTACTTCTTAAATTCAAAGCTTTTTTTATTTT